>NZ_DKSP01000224.1:1013-27146 GCF_002472745.1 Sphingobacterium sp. UBA7253
TTTTTATATGCAATACAATTAAAGACATAAACAATAATTATTTACCCATTTGAGATCCTGATGGTTAAGCCGCCCAGTTTCTCTAGCCACTAACCGACAAGATGTGGCTGAAAAATGGCATTTTTTACAACTAGATTTCGCTACTGTTTAAATACTATTGTTACAATGATATATCATTCTTATTTTTGCAAAAATTTTAAAAAACGCTAACGTTTTATTTCATGAGATCAAGAATACTTGCTTTTGTGGCCCTGGCACTACTCTCCTTTCGTGCCACTGCACAGGTCACACCCCGAATAGAGAATCCGAAAGACACTTTACAAAGCCGTACCCCAGCCAAGACGAGACTTATATTTCAACTTGAACATGAAAGCGGGGGCGAACTCAAATTCAATGAGCGCTCCAAAGAAACCCTTGCTGACTCATACTATAGTGGACTAAATTTCAGAGTCGGTTTTCAAACTCAGTTTCAAGACTCATTAAAGAGCATTTACAATGAAATATACAACTATCCGATATACGGCATCGGAATCTACAGTAGTACTTTTGGTCAGGAACACCTCGGACGACCTTTCGCGGCCTATGGCTTTGTCGCCATTCCCATTAGACCAAAAGTAAACTCGAGGTGGAATTTCAACTATCGGATTGCACTCGGTCTCTCTGGCAGATTCAACCCCTATAATGAAGAAGACAATCCTTTCAACCTACTTATTGGCAGCAAAAACAATGTATTTATTGATCTTGGACTTCAGGCCAACTACCGTCTAAATAAAAACTTCCAGGTTGGGGCCGGCGCAGCCTTTCATCACTTCAGCAATGGAGCCCTGGCATTACCGAACACCGGGATAAACCTCGTCCCCTTGAGCCTATCTGTTTCGTATACACCAACAAACAAACCTTTTGATTACAGAAAAACAAGTATTCCACAAATGGAGAAAACAGAGGAACTCCATTTCAACTATGCCTTTGGCTTCAAACAGATTGACCGCGAACACGATGGCCAATATTTTAAATCTACATTAGGCGCATACTACAGCAGGCATTTCGGCTACAAATGGCGGCTTGGCGCTGGGTTCGATGCATTTTATTCAGCTAGCGGAAACGATGAGAAGGTTGCCGGCGATAAAGCCGGGAAATTCTCCGCCCTATTTTCTTACGGCCCAGCATTCTACATTGATCATGTGTTAAATTCACGTCTATACATCAACGGAAATGTAGGAGTCTACCTTCATCGCAACGAATTCAATGGCGAAAGCATGCCCGTGTATTTAAGAGCAGGTGTACGTTATAAAGTATACAAAGATTTCTTTGCCGGTGTTTCCATTAAAGCCCATGGTGGCAAGGCTGATTTTATTGAATGGACGACAGGTTACGGAATTAAACTAGGTAAGAAACGGAAATAGTAAGAAAATAAACACGAGAGATTCCCGAGACAGATTGAATACCGGATCGGGGACTTTCAAATTTACAGCGCATTCAGCCCATAAAAAAAAGCGTTCATGAAGAACGCTTTTTTTTATCGTGGGGATTACTGGGTTCGAACCAGTGACCCCTACCTTGTCGAGGTAGTGCTCTAAACCAGCTGAGCTAAACCCCCTAACGAAAAAAAAGCACCATTTGATGATGCTTTGTGGAGGCTACAGGATTCGAACCTGTGACCCTCTGCTTGTAAGGCAGATGCTCTGAACCAGCTGAGCTAAGCCTCCATACTTTTTTAAAGAACGCCGTTCCCTAATTGCGTGTGCAAATATAGCTTAAAAATTCTATTCTCAAAATTATTTTATAAGATTTTATGCCTTTAATATCACAACAAGCTAAGAAACACCGAAATAATTTTTAATCATAGAACTTCCAAGAAATACCAAACCTAAAATTAGCACTATTCATCGGATAACGTCTGACCGTATAGTAACCATGCGGATAAAAGTTCTGATTTAAAAAATTATAACTCAAAAACATATTTACCCGTTGTATATTCGCTGTAATCCATAAATCCATGATCGGATATGTCGAAAACTCAATCTGTTTGTAAGCATTGTAAAACTGTCCCGTCCCAATTGAATAATTCGGATTGGCATAAGGTGTATTGAACTTTGCGTCCAGACCGATACTATAATCAATAACTTTGTAAAACAGGTTACTGTAATACAAACTATGCCAGGTATACAACTCGGGAACTGCCAATGCATCCTGTTGATCTGTCTTTTGATAGACCACGAGATTATCGAAGGTAAAATGGTTTAGTTTAAATTTTTGTCCAACGGTTACCTTCAGCAAATTAGCTTTATCCAATTGTGTCGGAACAATCCATTTATCCTTCTTAGGATCGTTCTGTGGATTGGACAACTCTTCGAAATAGGTATAATTGTTCATCAAAAAATACTCCACCTTACCATGGAAACCAAGCATCGGATTGGCATATTGAAAACCCAGATTCTGAATTTTCGTCTTTTTAAGATCTAAATCATTCCATTTTCCGTAGGTATAATTTAAATTCTCGAAAACCATCTCCGGAGATTTGTTCTGTGAATAAGCTGACAACGTCACCTTTCCGATTTTATCCCCCATCGAGATATCCGCTTTAGCTTCATACAAGAAATCTCCAAAGTTGTGGCCAAATACGATTTGATTCGCTTTTAAACTAAAATCAAGACGATCTGAAAACTTATACCCTAATTCACCTTTCACAATTCCGTTCTGATAAAAACGATCAAATGTTGTGCTATCCGGCAGTTTCTTCAGCGGCTGTGGATAGGCTGATGTATTATTGTAATACCGCATGGAGTCCAACTGATTCTGCTCCACCCAGTTCATGTCGTGCTGAAAAGCCAAATTCAACTTTGCCTCGTTCTTAAAGACCGACTTCCCTCTAAGAAAAAAGTTATATTCAAATTCATTGGAAACATTCGTGATCAAAGTCTTATCATTGTTTAGCGCCAATGCTCTATTATTGTATGGTAATGCTGCATTTTGGTCATCCATGTTCTTGAAGAAGCTGTATGTCTGCCTTCGGATGCGGGTATTATGTGCCATGCTATTCGTTGGACGGATCTCCATCGTAGGCTTACCTTTATCGATCGTATCCAATCGCCCCAAATAAAGTGACTGTCTCAGGAAAAATGAATTATCCCACCATTTAGACCGAGGTATATTTGTATTACTCGCATCATAGAATTTTGGTATAAATCGGTCCGGCGATTGTCTATTTCCAGGCGCAAATGGAAGATCTTCCGTAATAGAACCATTCTCCATGGCATCCAAACGATTAAATACCCCATTGATCAACAAATTATAGCGATTATTTTTTGATTCATACCAGGATGCCACCGAAGCTTTTAAATCGGAGTAATTCTGTCCAAGGTAAAATCCATCCGTTTTGGTGGAATGGAAATCGACATTCATATTCCATTGGGAATTGATATTCTGGGCCACCCGAGCTCTAAAAACCTGATCATTAAAAAAGAATCCTACCGCAGACAATTCGGAGTACCTCGCACGGGCCCTAAAATATTGGACCGAATCGGGGTTCAATAAATAACGTTCCAATGCTGTAAAACCAGACTGAAAGCCAATGGTCTTTTTAGGCTGGAACAATAGATCCCGTGTGGCAAGCCCATAGGCTCCAAGGTTCACACTGGGATTCCAGGGTAAATTCTGCGGATTATAATATTGATAATTATGATGTGACGTATCAATCTGCCGTGTATAAGTGCCTTTTTTTAGCATATCCAACGTTGCATATCGGATATACTTTGCAGACAGGATAACAGAATCCTTCTTTCCATCCTCCTTGGCTCTCGCCGAATCCAATGCACTGCTCCAATCCTCTTTGCTCTGCGCAATAACATCCACGGAATAAATAAATAAAACACACCATGCGGCAAGTATGCGTACGATCAACTTCATCTAAAATTATATAAAAACCAAAAAAGCTAAATTCACCTGAATGAACCAATTACACTTCACCCCACACAAATCCAACAACCTTCTCCCTCACCGGTGTTACATGAAGATGCAATTTATTGCAAAGCTATTAATTCTTTCAAAATTAATGTCATTTTAGGTTCCGCTTTCTCCGCAACAGTGACAATTTCCTGCAACGAGACAGGTTTAAGTTGTTCATGAAAGCCCTCATCCGTAACAACAGAAATAGCAAATACCGGAAGAGCCATATGATTAGCTACAATAACTTCAGGAACGGTACTCATGCCCACTACATCGCCACCAATAAGCCGCATATAGCGATACTCAGCTTTTGTCTCCAAATTTGGACCTGCAGAAGAAACATAAACAACTTTTCGCGCAGCAATAGCATGTTTGGCTGCAATTTCAAGAGCCTGCTCGATCATCTTTCGGTTATAAGGCTCACTCATATCCGGAAATCGTGGTCCAAACTCAGCCAAATTTTGTCCGCGAAGCGGATTATCCGGCAATAAATTGATATGATCTTCAATAATTCCAAGGTCACCTTTTTTCACATCAGGATTCAGGGATCCCGCAGCGTTGGAAACAAACAATTTCTGCACCCCCAAAACCTTCATGATCCGGATCGGAAATGTAATCTGCTGCATATCATAACCTTCATAGTAATGCAACCTTCCCTGCATAGCGACCACATTGCGTCCGCTCAACTTTCCAAAAATAAGCTTACCAGAATGAAATTCAACAGTTGAAATAGGGAAATTAGGTATATTGGAATACATCAGCTGATACTCGACTTCAATTTCATCAACCAATTTACCTAAACCAGTACCTAGGATGATACCGAATTCTGGAGCAAAATCTCCAATTTTTCTACGGATAAATTCCGTAGTCTCATTTATGCTATGATACATACGTACAGAAAAACTAAGTATATCAAACTTAACTTAATTTTTCTGTACGTACAAATCAAAATCAATACTTGTATTTACATCTTCTCACCAATGGAGAAACTTTTTATAACCAAATTACATTAATTGTGGGACAATGCTTTTTCACTTGCTTTACCTGGAGAACTGATCAAAAGCATCACAAACGTGATAAAACCATTTATAATGATCAAATCCAATCCGATAACATACGGTGTGTACACCTCAATAACATAGGTTTTAAGCAAAAATAATACGGTAGGCGAAAGCACACAGATATAGGGCACAGCCTTATCCCGCACCGCATATTTTGTGAATATTCCAAAAACGAATAAGCCCAACAAAGGTCCGTACGTATAACTCGCCGCAGTAAAGATTGCATTGACGACCGAATCATCGTTGATCAGCTTAAAGACCAAAATAACCAACAACATCACAATGGAAAAACCAAAATGCACATAGTTACGCTGTTTGATCAGCGCTGGATCATTGGGATTTTCTTTTTTATTGAAGTTTAAAAAGTCTACGCAGAAAGATGTCGTTAGGGCAGTCAGCGCACTATCTGTGGTTGCAAAAGTCGCCGCCGTCAATCCCATCATAAAGATGATTGCAGGAACAATAGCCAAGTGGTTTAATGCAATTTCTGGATACAAATAGTCGCGTGTTGCCAGTTGAGTGACATCAATCCCGTTTTTAGCCGCATAGATATACAGCAAAGCACCGACAGCTAAAAAGAAAATATTAATGACCACAAAAACACTTGTAAACGTAATCATGTTCTTTTGGGCTTCTTTAATGGTCCCCATCGATAAGTTCTTTTGCATCAGATCCTGATCAAGCCCCGTCATTGCAATGGTCACAAAAATCCCTCCCAAGAATTGTTTCCAAAAATTTGCTTTACTGCCAACAAAATCATCCCAGAAAAAGATCTTAGAGTAACTACTTTCTTTCACAGCCTCGAAAGTATCCACAATACCAAAATCTAATCCTTTTGCCATAAAATAAATGGAAAGAATTACTGCAGTCACTAAAAAGGTAGTCTGTAGGGTATCTGTTACAATGATCGTCTTTAAACCACCCTTATTTGTATACATCCAGATTAACACCAAACATATAACGACCGTAATAGCGAAAGGCACATTCCAGGCATCGAAAATAAAATGCTGCAATACGATTGCCACCAAGTAAAGACGAAATGCCGAACCGATCGTACGGGAAACCAAAAAAATAGCAGCACCTGTTTTGTACGTGGTGTGCCCAAAACGTTCTTCCAAATAGGTATAGATGGAAGTCAAATTCATTCTATAATAGAGCGGAAGCAATACATAGGCAATAATGACAAAACCAACGGCGTTCCCAAGAACAAATTGAAAATAGCTAAATTCAGACGCACCGACTGCGCCGGGAACCGAAATAAAAGTTACACCGGAGAGCGCGGTACCGATCATCCCAAAGGCGACCATATACCATTTAGAGTTCCGGTTTGCGACAAAAAAAGTAGAGTTATCGGAAGCCCCCTTCGACGTGAAGTGAGCTACAGCAAGCAGAACTGCAAAATAGATTATTATAAAAGATAATAATATTACTGGTGACATAGTTTGTTTTTAAAATAGGTGATTTTTAGTAGGTTATACTCAATGGGTAGCCTGATAAGCTTCAATTGCCTGTCTTACATTACCAAATTGTTCAAGTAAAGCCGCAGCCTCTTCTTCCAGCGCCCCGGTTTGATCCATAATGATACGTACACCACGACCGACCAGCTTATGGTTTGACAATTGCATATCGACCATCTTATTCCCTTTTACCCTACCCAATTGGATCATCACTGCAGTACTGAACATATTTAAAACAAGTTTCTGTGCTGTACCCGATTTCATCCGCGTAGACCCAGTAACAAATTCTGGCCCAACAATGACTTCAATCGGATACTGCGCTACTTCAGCAATCGGAGAACCCCCATTACAGACAATACATCCTGTCACAAGTCCTTTCTCGTTTGCCGTTTTTAATCCACCAATAACATAAGGTGTAGTTCCTGAGGCCGCAATACCGATAACAACATCGTTTTCATCAATATCATACGCTTCCATATCTTTCCAGGCTTGCTCCAGATCATCTTCTGCAAATTCGACTGCTTTTCTAATTGCAGTATCACCACCAGCAATCAGTCCAATGATCCATTCAAATGGAACGCCGTAAGTCGGAGGTAATTCTGACGCATCCAACACGCCCAAACGACCACTTGTACCAGCGCCGATATAAAAAGTTCGACCACCAGCCTTCATTTTCTCCACAGTCACTTTGACCAATGCTTCAATCTGAGGGATAGCCTGCTCTACAGCAAGTGGCACAGATTTATCCTCATTATTGATATTTGTCAATAACTCATGCACAGACATCTTGTCTAAATCCTGATAATTCGAATCTTTCTCCGTTGTATTTACCATTATTAGTATATATTGTATTTCTTTATTTCAATAAATCGGGCACATCCACAAGTTGATACCCTTTCCCCTTTAATATGCTAATGATATCATCCAAATGATGATACAGTTTATCTTTCCGACGATCATCGGTTCCCATGTGAATCAATATCAGAAATCCATTGAGCCCATATCGAGTTTCGTAAGACCAGAGATTGTCGAGAATCGCTGCCGACGATACATAACGAGCACCCATTTCTGGATAGGTATAATCAGCCGCAGTCCGTATTCCTGGTGTATAATTAATCGAATGTAGACCAACTACTTTTGCCCAATCGACTGTTTCACTATTATACCATTCATAAGAAGGAATATAATAGGAAAGCGGCTCTCTTTGAACGCCCACGCGTTCCAGAGCTTTCAGATTTGCCTTTAGATCAGCGACAAAAGAGTCACGCTTCACCAAAAGAACATCCCTACTCCCCCAGTCACTCACCAGAAGATGTTTATCCGAATGCCCCGAAACCATATGACCATCGTTTAACATCTGACGGACATACGGCTCAAAATCTGGCGTTCTGAGATAATCACCTGTCAGGAAAAAAGAGCCTTTAACGCCATTATGTTTTAGACTCGTCAATATCTCAGCTGTACCTTCAGATAAATCATGACCAGTAAACACCAGAGCCACCTGCCGCTTTGTCGAGTCGCCCCGGACAATAGCCCCAAAAACATCCCGTGTTACTTTTTTCCGGTCGGCTCCTCCATTGCCTTACCCTCCTTTGAAGCCAACAGATAAATCAACGAAGCGGTGCCATCCATTGTTGGCTCATTCGTACTATAATCTCCGTAGTCGTCATGATAGACCGCCAAATCACTTTGAAACTCCGCATAGCTATCCGGATTATTCAACTTGATACCGATCAGATTGCGATACGTGGATGCCATAATGGGCCCATCAACCAAACCGCCATCGATCGGATGCTTTCCAAGAAAGGTAAACGCCGAATGCGGATCAACAGGTGTATCGCCCCCAGATGGAAGACCATATACCATACTCGTGCCCCAAGGGTTCGTCCCAAATAACCAGTCAAAATTTGCTTGCGCTAGCTCATCAAAATGTGCATCTCCCGTCAATTCTTTATACCAGAGACATTGGATCGCAAAGGATACCGTTAAGTTGTTGCTACACCAGATAAAGGGAACTCCGCGAAAAAATGCATTTTTTTCGGCTCTCCGATTGACTTCCTCAATCCCCTGTTTATAATAGGAAACAATCTCCTCGCGATCTTGTCCTTTTAATCCTTTTGCCAACTCATAATGCCCAAGATTGATAAAAGGGTACCACTGATAATGTGCAGCAGTATCGCTTACCATCCAAGGTGTAATCTTTTCTTGCCGTGCGTAGCCTAAGGCTTCTCGTGCAAACTTTTCTTTTTTTGTCACCGAAAACCCCATTGCAGCGGCCAACTGCATATCGTCCACCCAATTATCTTCGGCATAAATATAAGGCGATTTCACAGAAACTGTCTGTGTCACGCCTGGTTTTATATTGGCATAAGCATAGGCCGTTTCCGATTTCTTCGAAAGCAGCTTTGCATATTTACCATCCTCTTTGTCAAACAACATCGCCCCCAGGCGAAAAGCACTACTAAATTTACCAGCAGTAGAGCTTGTCCCCGTCGTATTATTCATAAACTTACCACGCTGTTGTGGTTCGCCATCGATAAAATACACCGGTCTTTCAAATCCACGACCATAATAGGGATCTTCCTTTGGCATCCGCATGCTTGCATGATCCCGGTCGTCACCAATCTGATTGTACATTTGATTGGCTTTAGGATGCATTTTCAACAACCAATCCAAGCCCCATTTCGCTTCGTCCAGTACATCGGCACGACCGTTTTTTCCATCAAGACCATTTGCTTGCTTTAGATCACCAAACACCTTTGGAAAATCGCGGTAAGCCGCTAGCAGATGAAATGTCGCATTTGCCGACGTTGTCGCATATTGCAAATAATCAGAAGCATCGTGCCAACCTCCACCCGCATCGATATGGGAACTATCGGGAATACCAACTTTTCCTGCATAAAGCGCAAATCCATCATGTGTATGGCAGCTATCTTTCAGAAAAGGGTTAAACAATGTGCGTTGTTGCCGCATATAACGCAGTACAAAATCTGCCGCTCCTTTGTAAACGTCCCGAGCAATTCGGAATGTTGGAGACTTCACATCTCCAGCCTGAACAAAAAAGCGTCCTGTATCCTGCATAGAAGAGAAATCCAAACGAAAGCTCTGAACAAAAGGACCATAAGCCCCATAATCTTTTCCAACAGGATGCACATAGACTGTTTTACCCGTTTCTGCATTTTTAATTTCAAAAGAACGAAGCTGCCTGATTGATTTCCCGCCCCATACCGCGACCTTCTTGCCCGCCGGAGTATAGCCCAATTGGTTTATTCTAATCCAAGCATTTTGCTGTCCTTTCGCAAAGTTACAAACAAAACATGCAAAAACAAGCAAAAAAGCTTGACGTAAATTTAAGAAGTTTAGACATTTTTTTATCATATCAAGGCATTTATTTTCAAAAAGATCAATTCAATCGATTGCTTAAAACTGTAATGAAACTATTTTGCCATCCATCGTACTCGCTATCACCGTATTTCTGCCATTTAGCGCTACAGGATTAACCATTCCATTGGATATTTTATATTGCCATACTACCGCGCCTGTTTTTGCGTCAACCCCGGATAGCAAACCCGAATGACTCGGCACAAATACCAACTTGCCATTGGAGGTAATTGCAGAAGGCGTCAATTCGTAGGGCAATTTAAGCTTGGCCTTCCAGGCAACATCCATGCTGTTCCCAGCAACTGAAATACCTAAAAGATCGCCGTCCATCGTCTTCACATAAACCAATTTATGATCTGCAGCCAGCCCCATAGACTCGCGCACCCGAATGGTATCTTTCTTTTCCCGCCAAATGACCGCCCCCGTTTTCGCATCCAGTGCTGTCATAAAACGATCCGGCGCAACTACAAAAACACGATTATTTACGCCCACGGGATTACATGCCGCCGCCGAAAACATCCGATTAGCCTGTCCGTTATTCCATTCCCAGGACAGCTTACCTGTATTGACATTCAAAGCATAGAATCCATTACTCCAGGAGCCAAAAATTACATTTCCCAAATAATACGTTGGCAGGGTCGATACAAATCCTTTGACCTGATCAAAACTCCATTTTACAACCCCAGTCTTGATGTCCAGTGCGCTAAACTTACCATCCGAACCACCGATAAAAGCCACGCCATTATGTAGCAGGGGCGAACCCAAAACCGCCTTTTCAGTCTGTACCTTCCACAACAACTTGCCATTACGGGCATCTACCGCATAAATTGCATGATCCGATGATCCCGCCACGACAATCCCTTTCCACACAGCTGGCGTAGAATAAACTTTACCACCGGTGCGAAATGCCCATAGCTTTTTACCCGTTTTTAAATCAAGCGCAAAGATATCGCCAGCGGTATTTGATGTAATCACGCTATTTTTGTAAACAGCTAGTCCCGCCCCAATATCACTAGCATCTTCAAACGTCCAATTGACTTTAACCTGATCTGCATATTTTGCATTCACAGCATAACTTGGTCTCGGGTAGCTTACCGTTTCATTTTCATAATGATGATTAAATAGAGGGACAACAACCCAAGATTTCTCCTGCATCCCTACACCGGGATTACGCTCCTGATAACTCGCTTTACCATCGGCGATGGTCACAATATTATAGCCGCCAACCGCTTTATTCGCACGCAGGTTAGACCGCCCCATTACCCCCGGAATTCCTTCCCAATCGTATAATTTATTGGCATGACCATGTCCGCAAAGCGCCAATTGAACATTCCGCGTTTTAACTCTTTTTAAAGCGTCAAACCAGTTATTTAGCGAAGAATCCTGTGGATAATGATTAATATAGATCAATGGCAACTGATTATCCGGATTCGCTGCAAAAATGGAATCCATCCAGACCAGGTTCTCACGAGGAATCTGACCAGGGCTCATACGCATATTTGGTCCTGAATTGGTTCCAATGAATGCGTAACCTTTATGCTTAAAGAAAAAGGTTTCACCACCAAAAACGGTGCGAAATGTATTGGCTCCATTTTCAGACCAATTTCCATCGTGATTTCCCGGAATCACATACCAGGGCAGCTGCAAACTATCTAAGATGCGCTTTGCAAGCTTCAACTCATGATCAGCGCCAAACTCGGTAATATCCCCAGAAAGTATAACGAAATCAATATCTTTCAATGTATTCAGGTCCTTTACAGTACGTCGCAAATCCTCCTCTCCTGTTGCACCACCGACATGCGTGTCTGTTACGTGGGCAAATTTGAAGGACTGCTGCGCCATCACAACGTTAAAAACGCAGGATAATGCAATAAAAAAGGTGATAATTGGAAACCTCATGCGTAATGTTTTCTTAAAAATAGCGTTTTTATGCATAAAACAGAAATGATATTGCATTTTTATGCGTTTTCATGTAAATCAAAATTCGTTATGTATTAAAAAGCCTTTCTGAAATTCAGAAAGGCCTTTTAATACAATGCTATCTATTGCCAGCCTGGCGTCTGTGTTAAGATATAGCCCAAATTCGCATATTGTTGAATCTGATTCAATCCTACAGGAGCCAAATAAGACCGATCGGTAAAACTTACCCTGTTTGCAAATTTCGGAATAACATAATACCCCACCATAGCATCGCCATTGGTTCCGTTATAGGTAATGGTATTTCCTGCTGCATCACGCACTTTTAAAACGCCTTCATAAGCTTTTGTTAAACGATTTGGCAGATCCTTTTTGATATTTACCCAAGGGCCTAGTGAGTAATCGACACTACGCGCAAAATTCATATAATCCAATTTTTTCCAGCGACGAATATCATTCAGTCGCGCATATTCATATACAAACTCCATTCTTCGTTCACGTCTGATTTCCCACATCAAGGGCGACACATCCGCATCACGATTTGGATCGTTCGGTAGAGAATTTAACACCAAAGGTGCAGTTTTCTTTACCCCTTTTGCTATGGCATCTGCATCTAGCGGTCTATTCCGTACCGCATTGATCGATTTATCCAAATCACCTTGGGTAACAGCTGCTCCGCCAAAAAACTCTGCAAGAATCTGTCTTGCCTCAATCCAATTCAATACAACTTCGCCAAGACGCACAATTGGAGCATCATTTGTATTTGTATTACTACTCCATTTTGCCGGATACGTTTTCCCGATATACGTCAAAGCCTCTCTAGCAGCAAATTTATGACCGTAAGCAAATGTTGAAGAAGCTGTATTAACTGTATCCATCAACGAAGCTTCAAATCGGGGATCTCTCGTTCTCGCCAAAGACTTCATCGAAAAGTCCGAAGCATTTGTGAGCGCTGAGTTTTGCCAAACCTTTCCATCGTTGCAGATAAAAGATTTCAACAAATCCAAGTTAACCCCTTTCTGCCCCTCAGTACCATTACTGTAAGAACCTACGGCGTGTGTCACCTTTAATGCATCATTATAAGTTCTAAAGAATATTACCTCCGGATTACTGGAGAGATCCTCAGATGCAAAAAGGCTCTTAAAATCACTTCCAAAAGACCACTTACCACTATTCATGACCACTTCAGATGCTTTAACAGCAAGCGCAAGATACTTTTTCGCACGATCTTGATCTAAGCCATGGTATTTTTCCCAGGAACCTTCAAACAACATTAGATTAGAAATAAGTGCTGCTGCTGCATACTTATTTACATAACCTTTTCCATCATCAGCACGCATGTTATCAAGCACATACTCAAAATCTGTATAGACTTTATCCATCACCTCTCCGCGCTTAGTACGTTCCTTATACATTGTAGCCTGATCCTTTGGATCTACTTCAACATCAAAATAAGGCACATCACCAAATACAGAAACTAACCTACTATATTCATAGCCTCTAAAAAAACGAGCAACTGCTGTCCAGTGTTTATACTCAACCTCTGATAATTTTGACTTGGCCTTTGTTTCAATCCTACTCAACATCACATTAGCCTTTCTGACCCAGTAAAAATTCCAGGTAGGACCCGAGTAGGTAGTCAACATATCAGGTGTTACCGTGCTCGCCCCTCTACTCGTCGGAACAACTGCCTCAAACCCGCCCTGAATTCCTTCAGAGGTAAAGTCATCCGCATAATTATACCCCACCAAGGGAGCATAGGCTGTACCATAAAAAGTATTATAGCCAACAAAATAATTTAAATAAAAATCATTTGCATATAAACGAACATCAGCTTCATTTCTCCAAAAGTTTTCATCGATTACTTTAGTTTGATCAGGCCTGTCCAGAACATCCTTACTACAGCCTCCCCCCAATAACATGGCGGATAGCATGATGGTTCCTATTTTTATTCTATTTAATTTCATCTGTCAAATTCGTTTAAAAGTTTAACTGAACACCAAATGATGCACTCTTAAATGTTGGTGTCCCCACACCTGTACGTCCACCATTGTAATTCGATTCATTAAAAATCGAGAAACCTTCCACCTCTTCCGGATCGATCGGTAAACCCCGAAGCTTATCCCAAGTGAAGAAATTCTCCAACGAAACATAAACACGCAAGTTATTTAGCTTAGCTCGTTGAACAATATGCTGCGGAATTGTATAACCCACAGTTAAGTTCTTAATTCTCAAATACGACATATCCAATAAGTAGCGCGACTGAACTTGCATATTATTCACATTTGCACTGCCTCCATTGTTAAATGCAGCAGGATAGAAAGCTCCCTGATTATCTTTAGTCCAGTAATCGTTTACAAAGCTTGCTGGCATGGCACCATCTGAAGTGTTAAATCCTGGAATCGCCAAGAATCCCGCTCCCCAAACCTTACGTTGTCCCACACCTTGGAAAAATGCTGAAACATCGAAGCCTTTCCAATCAGCACCAAACCTAAAACCATACTGATAACGCGGCGTCGAGTTACCAATGATCTTCATATCGCCAGGATTATCGATAGTACCATCACCATTATCGATTTCCCCGTCACCATTCAAATCTTTGAATTTAACATCCCCAGGACCAAAATAGAAATTGGTTGAATTTTGGAATCGTGGTTGATAAACAGGTTTTTCACCGTTCGGGCCCTCTTTTAATAGATAGACGTTATCTGTACTTCCGTAATATTTAGTCATCTCTGCATTTGGTTTTACCAACTGAGGATTGTTATTTCCATCTAACACAAAATCATTATATTGGTACAGACGATCAGTCTCATATCCCCAGATATCACCATACACCCTACCATTATAATTCACACCCGTAGTACGTAACGACGTATATTCACTAAAGACAGATTTAGAATCATCTAAATTAGCCCTAAAATTAATTCCCAATCCATTTTCAAATCGATGGTTAAAATCTATAGCCAATTCAAAACCCTTAGTCGTCAAGGTACCAAAGTTACCCCAAGGTGCCGCAGAACCCAAGGTCAGTGTTGTCCCTTCCAAAGGAGCAAACATATTTTTGGTCTTCTTCTGATACCAATCAAATGTCAAACCTAATTTATTCTTAAAGAATCTGGCATCCGCACCAAAATCCAGGGTTTCCAAATCTTCCCACGTAACGCTTGGCCAATTCAGTTTTGGCGTACCGACAGAATTTAACAACGCCCCATTGACAATGTAATTAATCTGACCCGCATCCATGTTTGAAACATAAAGATCAGAAGGTACCGTTTGATTCCCGATAACACCCCATGAACCCCTAAACTTCAACTGATTTAACGTAGCCCTTGACCAGTCCATGAATTTTTCTTCTGAGACTACCCAGCCTGCTGAAAAGGATGGAAACCATCGCCATTTCAAATCTGTCGGAAACTTGGACGAACCATCATAACGGATATTACCTTCAAATAGATACTTATTCTTATACGCATAGTTCACACGTCCAAAATATCCCAGTTGTGATTCCCAATATTCACCACCACTACCCGTAATTTGACCCACAGCCAAATCAAACTGAGGATTTGTGATATCCAATAAATCAGCACGCTGTGTCCAATGGTAAGAACCATCGTTTGTTACTCTATTTAAACCAAGGATAAATTTAAAGTTATGATCATCATCCAAGTCGAGCTCATACGTTGTAAATGCATTGACAGTATGCTTATGTTCATTTTGTGAACGCATATAGATATGATCTTGCGCAGAACCATTCGCTGTATACATATCATTGGAAAGATCATAAGCTAAAGTTGCATCAGCATCTCCCTTATTGACAACAGCTCCTTCTTTATTGACATAAACTGGATTTCCTTGTGCATCAAACCGTTGTTTAGCTGCTACCCAAGAATTGGCTGCTGTATATCTCGTCCCGTTTTTACGCCAGCTATAATCCTCATTGGTAAATGTATAGTCTACATCTACTTTCCAATTCTTCATTATATTAACTGTAGCACCAGCGCTTAAATTAATATAATTGCGAAGCATGGAAGCTTGGTTTGCCGCCTCATTTTCACTCCATGGACTCCTTATTGGGTTGTTATTTTCGTCATAGCCCATTGGATAAAGGGAACTCCAGCGATACATGTACAACCATGGATCGGCCGTTGTTGAGTTTGTCGCATAAGGATAGATCTTGTTCCGTTGTGCAAACATCGCTCCACCCCTAATAGTCACATATTTATTCAGTTCGGTATTTAGTCTTAATGCAGCATTATACCGTTTAAACTTATCCGAATCGCCGGCCTTTAACATACCGCTTTGGTTTAACGAACCAAATGAAGCTGTATATTGTGTCTTCTTAATGGTACCATTTAAAGACAAGTTATGTGTTTGTGTGGGAGCCCACTCGCGCACCATATAATCATATGGATCATACGTTCTAACACCGTACTTTTTCGTCGGCGACCCCGGATCTACATACCAGTCTCTGCCATATACCGTTGGATCATCTTTCCCGATTGAAGATCCATATTTTTTATCCCACTCCACTGCGCGTTCATAACTTTCTCTATTTACTTTATAGAAAGCACCAGTTTCGGTTCCGCCAACTCTTTCTAATGCGTCAATGGTATATTTCAAGGCATTAACACGTCCCATTTCCAACTTTTTATATGGATTTTGGAATGAGAAGTTATTAGAATAATTTACGGTAACCTTTTCCGCACTTCCACCTGTTTTCGTCTTAATCAATACGACACCAAAAGCAGCTTTCGCACCATAGATGGACGAAGAGGCAGCATCTTTTAATACGGTGATCGACTCAACATCATCCGGATTTACATATTGGATACTCGGGATTTCCACATTATCCACCAAGATCAATGGACTACTATTCCCTTGAATGGAAGATATTGCACCACGAATACGCATGGTAGGATCAGATCCAACCTCACCACTCGGTACAGTAACACTAAATCCTGGCGTCGTCCCTTGAATTGCCCGGCCGACATCGGCGATCGGACGACTCTGTAGATTCTCCTTCACATTGATCGATGAAACCGCACCAGTTAGGTTACCTTTTTTCTGGGTACCGTAACCGACAACGACCACTTCGTCCAACGCTTGATTATCGTCCGCTAATGTTACATCAAGCGTAGCTGAAGTAATGGCAACCTCCTTCGTCACGTATCCTACAGACGAAAAACGCAACTTGCTCCCCACGGCAGCTGTAATTTTAAAATGCCCCTGAGCATCAGTCTTAGTTGACGCAGTACCGCCAATCACAGACACGCTTACCCCAGAGACTGGACCTTTTCCATCCTTTACAGTACCTTGCACCGTATTTTGAAACCCATTTTTTGCAGAAGAACTCAGAAAGGCGCTTGTTAAATTGTCGCGATTCAAAGCACCTTCTTTTTTTGCAAAAGAATAGGATTCAGAAGGAAAACTCAATCCAAGAGCAACAGAAAATAGTACAAATTTTCGCATTGATTATAGAGTTTTAAAATAAATGATTCTAGTTAATATTGTTAGTTATTGCTATTCGAAATCAGTATAAAGCAGGTACTTTTTACGCATTTGCTTATAGGCTTTCAGGTCATCGGACCAAGAAGCACGAATCTGAGCTTCAGATTGTCCGGCAAGGATTTGCTTACGTAATTGATTTGTCCCCGCAAGCTTATCAAAAAATTCAGGCCGCGCGAAGAAAGTGGATTTATCAGGTGTCTTTTGATAAAAGTCCAACAGATATTTTAAGGTAAATTTTTGATGATCAGCATCCAGACCGCGCAAATCAACACCATAATTGACTGTTCCTTTGCCCTCCACATGTTTGGACATACCGTGACGTTCGCCCGGTGTAAAAGTAAAGGAGCCATAGACCGGATTTGTATAACCTAATACCTGGAACGGCCAATCCGTACCCCGACCTACCGAAATATCCGTACCTTCAAAAAGACATAATGAAAGGTACAACCGAACAGAAAGATAATTTGGCAGACTTGGCGATGGGATGACCGGCAGCTCATACCTACTGTTATGATTCCAATTTTTGACCTGTACAATCGTTACATCGGCCTGGCGGCCATTCTCAAGCCACCGCTCTCCATTGATCATCTGCGCCAGCTCGCCGATTGTTAAACCATGGATCATGGCTATTTTATGCCAGGAAACATCTGATTTAAACTTATCATCATGCCTTACAGGTCCATCCACCTGGTCGCCATTTGGATTTGGACGATCCAGTACAATTAATTTTTTATTATGCTTTGCACATAATTCCATTACACGGTGCAAAGAAGTGATGTATGTATAAAAGCGTGCCCCAACGTCCTGCAGGTCGAAGATCATCACATCAATGGAATTGACGATAGAATCTTGTTTCTTATTACCTCCATACAATGTAAACAGCGGCAAACCAGTCTTTTGATCAACATCATTCCCAAACTTCTCACCACGTTCAACGTTCCCGCGGAAACCATGTTCAGGCGCAAAGGCAAACTTCAAATCAACCTTATTATCGATCAAGACATCGACAAGATGTTTTTTATCAGCCCCTACAATGGAAGTTTGATTTCCCATTATTCCCACTTTCTTACCTTTTAGTTGTGGTAAATACAGCGTAAGTTGATCTGCACCCGGAATAACAACTTGGCTCGTTACCCGGCCGGTCATGCTGTTTACTGCGGTTTTGCTCGCTTGCGTAGACTTCAACGAATTCCCACAGGAAACCCAAGCAACAACAGAAATTAAAAAGGATAACTTTAATAAGGCATTTTTCATCATAAATAGACTCTTAGATCATGCACAAATTGCAGTTTTATGCACGAATAATTGAAAATCAGAATAAAAGTAAGTAGAACTTTTCGTTTTTAAAACTTAAAGCAACATAAAAACGCAAAAGAAAGTAAGTATTCACTTACAAATTACTTCTGTAACAGGAATTAAACCGCAATATACTAGTTGAGACTGAAAGCAAAAATACATTACAATAAAATGAAATACAGTCGATTACAATAATTCAGACGATTAAAAAGAAAAATAAGTAAGTGTGCAGAGCACACGCTCATGTAACAAATCAAATACAATTAACATTTTATTAACAATGCAGCAAAATACAGCAAACCAGCAAAATATATTGCAAAACGATCACCAATTGCACACTTATTACTTATTCCTGTAGGAAAACGCAATTTACCTGCAGAACGAAATTCTTCGATTAGGCATGATTTAAGGCAGGGGGTTCAATTTCAGATCGACAAGATGCTTTCTTAGCTCATGCATAAATTTATCTCCCGGATCATCTTTACCCGTGATGTAATTGGGATTAGTTTCTTTCCACCAGCTTGTTTTCTTAAATCGTTGGTACTCATGGTGACCTAAAACAAATTCGATGGGATATTTTTTACTGAGGTAACGGATAAGCTCTTCGTTCGCTTTCAATTGTGCATCAGTCAGTGGGTTCTGGCGACTACCTATATTTTCTATCCCTATTGCACAATAATTGAGACCTATGGTATGCCGTGCAAAAATAGAATCTGGTAAAAACTGATAAATCGTACCGTCACGATCGATGACAAATTGCGAAGATACATTCAAGGCACTGGCCTTGGTCAGTTCCGGACGCCCCGGAAGCCGCGTAGGATTGAATGTATTAAAGGTCGCTTTCACGCTGTTATTCGCGGTCCAATGCACTACCACCATTTTGGGATGGATAACCGGAGTCGACTGCGATAGACCGTGCCGATTTTTAAGATAATCCAGCGAAAGCTGAATACGGTCTTTATCCCAGATAATGGGTTTTTGAATAATCTTGGGCGATTGTGCATATAAAACCACTATTCCAATAGAATACAAGAGCAATAAAAGAAACTTTTTCATATTCGAAGGTATGAACTTTATAAAAACCAACCAAATGCCGCTCACCGAAAATCATGACATAAAAAAGCCTGACTCTATCTAGCGGAGCCAGGCAATTCATTCTTAGATTTTATACAGTCTACTCTTTCGTATCCCACCAAACAGGATAGGAAAGAATCGTTCTGCTTGCAGCTTCTGGATTGGAGGCCATCCAATTATTTGCATTGTAATTTCTTTCGTGACTACATTGCTGAATTCTTCTTGGCCAGTAACGCACATTATTAGGGTCGCTAGACGGATAACACTCTTGTGCTGCGGCATCAAATTCAAATGGACGTCCAAAATCTGGATAAACTACTCCAAATTGAGGATCTGGAGCAGAGTAATTAAATCTCCGCATATCATTCCAATTTTGAACAGTATAAGACATCGCTATTTGTTTCTGCTGCATAATTTTCGCCATTGTCAGCTCTCCTGCACTTTGAGCAACCGCTTTACTGCTTAAAAATGCAGCTATTTCAGTTTCAGAAATGACCTCCTTACCCCTTACCTGAGGATAAGTTTTCAGCTTAACATTCATCGCTTCCATATGCGCTCTAATCCCGTCTCTATAAGCCTGAAGAGCGCCTGCGCGATCCCCTTTTCTAAACAAAACTTCCGCTTTAATAAAACACATTTCATGATAGCACACTAGATGAGCCGGCGCATCGGCTCGAATATAGAAACTTCCTGTCGAATTGATATTGGGTACACCGCTATTGAAATTAGGATTTTTTTCGGACATACCATTATATCTGCTTGCGATATAATAATCATTTGTATTATCGGTAAAGTCTTTTATCCAGTCCAAACGGTCTGAATATACAGACACAAAAACAGAATCTCCTTGCCTAACCGTTGATGTATTTGTCGTAAACCAACGGTTTGTATAACTTGGATCAGCTTTCAGATCAGCAGTCGTAGCACGAACATAGCCAGAAGGGTGCGTTGTCGTCCCTTTTTTTGTTGCCATAATCTCATAAGCTACAGGACCTCCTTTTGTTCGAATATCTGTACCTATTATATCAACTCCTTTCGAAATCCGCCACACCTTCTTACCCTGTGCATCATAAAATTCACCGCTTGGAATCATTCGGATTGCTCTCGGATCTTGGACAGCAGATCCACCTGTAAATGTATTAAACAATAAATCTGTATACCATTTGGTCATCCTATTACCCGTGGCTCCCAAATTGGAGAACTGCATCGAACACACAACTCCAGCCTTATCAGTTTCACTCGTATTTATGGCTTCCATCACTGTATTATCAGCATTTGACTGCTGGGCTTTTTCCAAAGCTTTCAAAACCTCGTCAGGATTATAGAAAGATTTTTTAGACAAATTGTTTAACCATCTAGCCTTTAAACCATAAGCTAATTTCAACCATTTCTTTGTATCTCCCCCATTCCAGATATCGCCATTTGATAATGGCGTTGCTGTAACCGCTTGTGTTTTCGACAAGTTTTCTATTGCTTTATCTAGCATATCCAGACAGCCGTAAAAAATTGTCTTTCCATCGTCGTATTTTGGAGAAACATTAGGTGTCAACGCTTCTGTATATGGCATCTCCCCATACATATCCTCCATCAGCATAAACCCCCAGGCGTGGATTAATTGCGCTGCGCCAACGTAGTTCCATGCCTGCTCCGCAGTCGCTTTTTCTATCAGCGGTTCCAAATTGGATGCTGTATACACAAACCAAGCCTGATACGGCCAAGTTGTCGAAGCCAATGGGACATCCCAACGAATAATACCATCATTCGACGCCGTTCCAGAAGTTTTAGTAACATTTTGCGTTATCCACGACGCTCTTGTCCCAGATGATTCATAAGCATCTACAAATTGCATCTGGATAGAACGTAAGCGTAAATCAGGTGTAGGAACCTTCTCATTTGCCTGGGTTGGATTTTCATTTACGTCCAACCATTTTTTACATGAAGTTAAATTCAATATTGCCAATGCACTAAGTGCGAATACTACTCTTTTCATACTACAAAATTTAGAAAGTAACATTTAAACCAAACGATACTCCGGACAATGCTGGTATTCCATTATAATCAATACCAACAGAACTAGAACCTATTGCACCAGAACCGGCTGCAGAAGTTTCCGGATCCATTCCTTTATAATTGGTCCATAACCACAAGTTCGTACCTGTAAGTGTTGCTGTCACTCCTTTTATCCCTTTCAGACGTTTTAAAGTTTCATTTGGCAACGAATATGACAATGTAACGGAGCGCAATCTCAACCAGTTCGTTTTCGTCATATAATTGGCAGACTCAAGGTTATATGCTCCCTGCCAATAATAATTATTGATAATATTTTCACCACTCACATCCTTATTCCCAATTTTATACATCTTACCAGCCTCGTATTCAAACGTTTTCAGATCCGAATAAATAGGTGTTTTATCTGGATTTTCCCCTGTTTTCACGACCCCTGTGATTGTCAATTTCTCACGGTCTTGAGATCGGGCACTCATACCCATATTGGTCATATAATAATCAGTACCATTATAAATATCACCACCTATTCTATAATCTAAAAGAAAGGAAAGATTCCAGTTTTTATATTGAAAATTATTATTTAATCCACCAAATAATTTAGGTTCTCTATTTCCGATTTCATGTGTAACCAAACCATCAGATGTCGGCATGCCCGATTCCGCATTTAGTACCAAATGCCCCTCTGAATTTCTCAACCACTGAGAGCCTGAAATTGCCATAAAATTACCTTGGTTAAAAGAAGCAGCTTTTGCATTTCCAACCTGGACATCAGTCACATATAAAATATCCATACCAGGTAACAAATCTTCAACTTTACCTTTATTACGTGAAGTATTCAACGTGATATCCCATTTAAAATTCTCACGTTTAATTGGAGAGCCTGTTATAGAAAGCTCCAATCCCCGATTTGTAATCTTACCAGCATTCGTCCACATTAAAATATAGCCAGTAGTCTGACTGGTCCTTGGTTGAAGCAATTGGTTAATGCTACTATTTTTATAGTATGTAAACTCAAGCCCTAATCTATTTTTAAAGAACTTCAAATCAGCACCATACTCCTGCGCCTCAGTAATTTCCGGAACCAATTGTGTGTTACCTCTCAACCAATCGTTACGTACTCCAACCCCTTGACCTTGATTATATAATGTATACTCTGCACCCGCCACATAGGTGTTGGTCACATAAGGATCGGCATCCTTTCCGACTCTGGCCCAAGATGCCCGCAACTTACCAAAAGTAAGATTATCATTTTTAGGCAACAGCTCAGTGAAAATCAAGCTACCTGAAACGGACGGGTAAAAATAAGAGCGATTTTCTACCGGCAATGTGGAAGTCCAGTCATTTCTTCCTGTGACCGTTACATAAGCAATGTCTTTATACCCAGCTCTAAATTCACCAAATCCACCGATCAATCTTTTCTTAACTTTGGACTGAGCAATGGCTATATCTGTATTTTTAGCATTGGTCGGCACGTAGAAGCCCGGAATAATAAAGTTCCATGCTTTTCTACCATTATACTCAACTCCGGTATTTTCCAGCATCGTACCGAGCATTAAGTTAAAATCAAAATCGTTTATTTTCTTTTTAAAATTGGTCATGAAGTTTGAACTAACGTACTCATAAGTACGGTCGTTTTCTGACAACATACCATTTTTATAAAGAATATCAACACCCGAACCTGCAGTCGTCAACCTATTTGTATTGGTGGTATACCGATCAATACCTACTGTATAATTGATACTCCACCATTTGGTAATATCTAGATTGGCATTAAAACTTCCTGTAAAACGTTTCGTTTTATCTGTTCTTGGCATTTTATTTAAGATCCAATAAGGATTATCGAAATCATTTTGAACAAGCTGAAAATCGAAAAGTCGATATTTAGAGCCATCATCATTTAGCCAATGTTTCATATCTAAATTACGCGGCCATATATAAGCCCCCTGGACAGCACCTTCACCACTGGCACCATATAAGCCTCCAGAAGTCAAAGAACTCAATTGATCCGCAATGGAATAGGACACGTTACCCGCTACTTTTAAAATTCCATAACGCTGCTCTCCATTAAAGCGAAAAGTAGACTTATCAAATTTAGAATTTGGAATAATCCCGTTTTGCCTGAAATCAGAAGCAGAAAAGTAAAAGCTCCCATTTTTTGATCCCCCCGAAATACTTGCCGAATTATCCCAAGTACTAGAAGATTTAAAAAAATCCTTTATGTTATTATACATGGGTTCATCTTGGCCAGCTCGTGCTCCCCAGGACCCCATTGTAGTGGTTGCATCTCCATCCAACAACTTACCATCGATTTGATATTCACCACGTTTGTATCTGTTCTGTTGCTCAGGCAAACGATTTGCCCAATTAGAAATGAACCGCGAACTGATACTAACAGAAGCAGTTCCTTCTTTACCTTTTTTGGTCGTAATCAAAATTACCCCCGCTGCTGCTCTAGACCCATAAAGTGCTGCTGCTGCGGGCCCTTTTAATACAGAAACATTTTCGATATCCTCAGGATTTATATCCATTACACGATTACTATAAACGGAATTTGTTGACTGAGCACCATCAAAGCCACTATCGCCATTGACATTAGTTGAATTGTCATAAATAACCCCATCTACAACGAAAAGCGGCTGGTTGTCTCGCTGCAAAGAGGTCCCGCCGCGTAAAATTATACTTGCCCCCGCACCTGCACCTCCACTTGTCTGCGTCACATTTACCCCAGCAATCTTTCCCGCCAAAGAATTAATCATATTGGTAGACTTATTCTTCATCAATTCGTTACTGCCAATTTCCTGAACAGAATAACCCAGCGCTTTTTTCTCCTTTTTGATCCCCATCGCAGTGACCACAACTTCATCCAGAGTTTCTTCGCGTCTCACAAGCGCCACATTGATTACATTTCCATTCCCCACCAACTTCTGGCTCTCTGAAGAACCCAATGCACGGAAGACAAGGATATCTCCTGGCTCCGCGCTAATAGTGAACGTACCATCTGAATTAGTTTGCGTAGAAATAGATTTTCCTTTGATTGCAACGGTAACGTTAGACATTGAAGTTCCATCGGATGCATTGGTCACTTTTCCCGAAATAGTTTTCGTTTGTGCCCAAAGACTCGATGAAAGCATCACACCTGAAAGAATTAATAGTAACTTTCTTTTCATGTTAGGTATGTTTGGTTTGTATAATTGACTTAAAGTGAATCCTCCACTTTAAGCTTAAGTTAATTCACGTTAAATGTATAACTATTTTTCAACAGATGCAACATACCGCAAGCAAAATCTTACAAAAAAATGCACAAACCTCCTAAAAAAACTAAAACTCATGCACTTTTAAAGCAAAAACGCATAATTCGACATCAAAAAAAATCATTAAACATCAACAGAACGGCACAAAACGCACATAAAAACACCCTATAAAAGCATTTAGCTAGACAATTTCACCACATTTTACATCAAATTCTAATACAATCGCAATAAAACTACCAATAGCAGGCAACAGCAAACAGACAACAGCACTTTTATGCAAAAAAACGCCCGGTGTTTACATTATTTGATAGAGATTATTTCCTAAGATCCCTCGGTTCTTATTCGGTGCTTCTTCGGTACTTGTTCGGTGCTTCTTCGGTTGAAAGCGAAGAAATACCGAATAAGTACCGACTTAGTAATGTGAAAAGTCCGACAGAATATTGGATTTGGTGTTGACAAATTATTATTTATTTTGTAATTTAAATACATAATTTATCCCAGTTAACTTATAGTATGGCAGTCATTAAAAACGGTGCAAATGGTGCACTCTCGGGTAAAGCAGGATCTGTGGTTTTCGTTACCGATGGAAATACAACCTATGCAAGGGGCTTACCTAGGAAAAGCAGAAAAAAACCTTCTGCGGATCAAATCCAGTCACGTTCGCGTTTTTCCCTCATCCAAAAATTCATCTCCCCAATGAAAGTCTTATTACGGGTTGGATTTAAAAACTATAACCCTAATAAAAAGGCTTATAGCAACGCCATGTCCTACAACCTCAACAATGCTATAGAAAAAACTGCAACTGGCTATGCCATCAATTATGAAAACTTCCGCGTTAGTAAAGGAGCCCCTAACCCGATTACGTCCTGTACATTTGAGGTAGATAAAGAGACAGAAACATTCACGCTCTCCTGGGATTATGACAATCTAAATCTTAACGCAGGCAGCTGTAGACTGCTTCTCTATTGCCCAGAAGAAGTTGCATTTGCCAATGAAAGCATGAATACACTTTCCCAACGAACGCAGACAGTGAAACTTCAACGACAACAGCACATCGGCAGCTACCACATCTATGTGTTCTTCCATAAAACAGACGGAAGTGACGAATGCACAGATAGCAAATATCTGGGAACTTTCGAATGGTAGCAAACAGCTTTCACTCCGTTACGGAGCCAGATTGATCTTTACATCAAAATGCTGCGTGATATAAGCCTGCTGTTCAGCAGAATCTGT
>NZ_DKSP01000224.1:27220-30531 GCF_002472745.1 Sphingobacterium sp. UBA7253
CAGCAGAATCTGTCTCCAGATCATGAATAGCACGATCTCTTTCTTTGTCAACTTCCATCTTCACCACACAGCGGTAGAAACGAAACACATCTTTTTCGGTCTCCAAAATCAGGCGGGGCACACGGGTAGGCCTGCCAGTTTCATCTTTGGCCACCATCGTAAAATAGGAGGAATTGCAATGCTTGGTTTCGCCCGTCTGAATATTCATGGCTTCTACCCGAATACCGACTTCCATGGAAGAGTTGCCTACATAATTCACAGAAGCAATTAATGTAACTAACTCCCCCACCTCAACAGGTTTCAAAAAATCCACCTTACCTACTGAAGCAGTCACACAATAATGTGCAGAGAATTTGGATGCTACAGCAAATGCAATCTGATCCATCAAAGATAAAATATAACCTCCGTGTATTTTGCCTCCAAAATTTGCATTGGATGGCAACATCAGCTGTGACATCCGAATCACCGATTCGCTTACCGTTTTATAGATTTCTTCCATACCTATAAATTTACCTTGGATAGATTACAATTCAAAACAAATCCTTCATGAAATAGCAAACAACAATAGTTATAAAGGCTGCTTAAAAATTCTTTCCAACCAATAAAGACAAATACATTCTTAAAAAAAGGGATATCCAACATACAGATATCCCTTTCTCTTGCGGTGCCTAGGCAATCGCCAACTATTTTATCTTTTCAGAAGCATAAGGCCCCTCGTTACTCAAACGGTCAACAGCTTTAACGGCAACATACTCCAATTTTTTGTTGTTCAATGTCGTTGGAATATCCTTACTTGTGACTCCAGGCTCCAAAATCTCATATTGCCATACACCACCGTAATTGAGATACAATACCCATTTTGCGACCTGATCAATTTGCTGATGTTGCCATTTCACAAAGACATGACCGCCTTGTGGAGTGACCAGCAAAGTCGGTTTCAATAAGGGATTAGCACTCAACCATGGGCTAGTAGGCACCAATGCTTTAACCTGATAAGGGCCATTAACCAAAGCTTGTGTCATAGCTGGATTTTTAGTCAACCCAGCCAGGCTCCAGTGGATAACACCTTCCCGGTTATCCGGCAATAGTGTCCTTGCTGCCTCAACTTGATTGACAATTTCCTGAACATACTCCGGACCACGTCTGCCTACCGTATTGATGCCCGGCCAAAGGTGGCGTCCCAAGGTGTTTTCACTTTCCCACCATTTTAACAGCGCCGTATAACTCTGTTTAGCTGGCTGTATAGGCCAATATAGCTGTGGGGCAAAATAATCAATCCAGCCTTTATTCAACCATAATTTAGCATCCGCATAAAGCATATCATACTGGCTGGAGCCTTGGATACCTGACGGATAACCCGGTTTCCAGATACCAAATGGACTAATACCGAATTTTACAAAATTCTTCTCTTTCTTAATATCCTTATAAATACGTTCGATAAAGGTATTTACGCTATTTCTACGGAAGTCTCCGCGTGATAGATCCCCTCCATTGCGTTTGTATTCATTGTAACTATCCGAGTCTGGAAAATCCTGTCCGCCATTATATTCAGCATAAGGGTAGAAATAATCATCAAAATGTACGCCATCGATATCGTAACGTTTGACAATATCCATAACCACACGTGCGGCATGATCCTGTGTCGATTGTTTGGATGGATCAAACCAATAATACCCTTGTTTCAATTTGACAACCGATTCGGGCATTTTGCGCGCCATGGAAGCTGATGTAACAGCACCGCCAGCGGTATGATGCGCACGATAAGGGTTCAACCAAACATGCAGCTCGATTCCTCTTTTATGCGCCTGTTCGACCCAAAAATCGAGTGGATCGTAGTAAGGAGAAGGAGCTTGCCCTTCTGTACCGGTCAAAAAGTACGACCAAGGCTCAAGATCACTTTTATAAAATGCATCCGCCGAGGGACGCACCTGGAAAATCACCGCATTAAAATTATTGTTTTTCAAAAAATCCAAAATACCAATTGCTTCCTGTTGCTGTTCAGCTGTACTCAGATTGTTCTTGCTAGGCCAATTGATATTGGCAACAGAAGCAACCCAGGCCGCCCGAAATTCACGTGGTAACTTGGGAAGATCGACGACAATTTCCTTCTTTTTTTCAGCAACAGGCTGCGCTTTCGTTTCAACTGTATTCTTTACCCGTTCTCGCTTGGGTATCGAGGGCGGATCTTTTTTTACAATTTCGACATTTGTAGTTGTGGTATTGACAGGCTCCTGCTTTTTATTTTTCTTGGATGAACAAGAAGACAAAACAAAAAGAGCCGTCGCTAAAAATAATAGGGAACGTTTCATCAATCTATAGAATAGTGTTTTTTCAAAATAACTAACGAAGATACATATAATATTAGTCAATCTGGGTCAAACGACCGATCTTGTCGGAAATAGGATCAGAACTTTAACTCACCTTTGAAGATTACCTGCTCCAACTTAAAGTCGTCGTTAAAGACTATGACATTCGCCATGCTTCCCTTATTAAGGTTTCCAATATCCACTCTCTTTAAAAGGTTTGCCGGATACAGCGTAGCCATTCGGATCGCTTCATCGAGTGGTATGCCAACCTTTTGAACAGCATTTTTTACCCCCTCAAGCAACGAGATTGCGGCCCCTGAAATGGTACCGTCAGGCAGCGCATAATAACCGTCGTTCAAAACATGATGATAAATATCTTTATCACAAGCGGCCACAGCATCTGTAATCATAAACAGGCGGTCTCCCATCTGACGTTTTGCAATTTTCACGGCTTCAAAGCTTACATGATGCCCATCGACAATAATACTCGCCTGCGCTGTCGGATGATTAAAAATTGCGCCAACAAGTCCTACCTCGCGATGGTGTAAAGGCGACATTGCATTAAACAGGTGCGTACTCGTGGGGATTCCCAGATCGTAACCACGGGTACCCTCTTCGAAAGTTGCATCACTATGCCCAGCACTGAGCAGCAAATTGTAGCCCTGTAAGTGCTGTAGCACATCGTCCGCTATACATTCGGGTGCTATCGTCATCATCTTGACAACCTGATTCCCTGCCAAAAGATCGTCAATTTTTTCCTTCGTGGGCCTAACAATTAAATCCGCCGGATGAGCCCCTCTTTTTTTCGGATTCAGGAAAGGACCTTCCAGGTGCAGACCTAAAAATGCATCGTGCTGGAAACCTTCTGCTACCCGAATGGCATCCTTAAATACAGAGATAGTATTGGTCGCTAAAGTCATCATAAAGGAGGTTGTCCCTTTACGGACCAAACCTTCGGTGATACGCTCCAGAGAGGCTACACTTCGCTCTGCCGAATAAAGGTCC
>NZ_DKSP01000224.1:30714-32690 GCF_002472745.1 Sphingobacterium sp. UBA7253
AGCCGTCACCATACAATTGAAGATCGATCAGCCCAGCGCAGATATTGGCTCCATTCACTGGATAACTCTCATAATCTGAAGGTATTTCATGATCATGGACGATCCCATCAATCTTACCTTCGCTGGTCAGTAATGCCTTTTGCTCAAAAATCGCGTCACCTGAATATATTTTACCCCCAATTAATGCTACCTTATTCATAAAATTTCAATTTCGTTCACCAATTTACTAATATTCAAAAAATCTCAGCCATTTGTACAAGATTTTGTTTCACAGCTCAACAGAAAACCTTTCAAAGTTTTTAATCTTTTCATTTTAACTTTCTAATTTACTGTTGTAACTTAGTTCCATGTACTTTTTTAGAAAGCGTAACGCAGATCGCCCGACAAATGGAAGCATAAAAGCGATGCATATCATTAATGCAACGGCCATTATTGTCTTTTTATTGGGCCTGATCTACAAAATATTTTTTACCTCCTAAACACTGTAATCCATGTCAAAAAAAGAAATCTTAAATACCGACAACGCTCCTGCAGCAATTGGCCCCTATAACCAGGCAATCAAAGCCGGTAATACATTATACGTCTCTGGACAAATTCCTCTGATCCCAGAATCAATGGAGTTAATTTCATCAGGTGTAAAAGACGAAACACATCAGGTACTGAAAAATATAGAAGCTATTCTGACAAATGCTGGCTATACTTTTGAGGATGTTGTCAAGGCCTCCATTTTTCTGAGCGATATGGGTAATTTTGTCTTAGTCAATGAAGTCTATGCAGAATATTTTAAAGAAGCGCAACCAGCACGTGAGTGTGTTGCGGTAAAAACCCTTCCCAAGAATGTAAATGTCGAGATTTCGGTCATTGCCTGGAAAGATTAGTCCGTGGAAAACAGCAACGAAACAGCAAGCCGCGGAAAATATCTTTTCGCGGCTTTTTTGGCCCCTTTCATCTGGGGATTTATGTCTATCCCCGTACGGTGGATAAGGGATTATCCTGCCGAAGATATTCTGTATTTTAGAATAATCACTGCGCTCCTGGTACTCTGGATTTATCTTTTGCTTTTCCGCAGAAAAACCATGACTGCTGATATCCATAAGTTCCGGCTCCTACCTCGGACGGGCAAGCTTCGTCAGATCTGCCTTACCCTGCTGGCCTCGGGATTAATCTTTGGAAATTGGTTTACCTATATCTATGCCGTCAACCATATCAGCATCCAGTCTGCCGCATTGGCTTACCTGACCTGCCCACTCATCACCGCAGCTGGAGCCTATATCATACTCAGGGAACAATTGACCCTTTGGCAAAAAATAGCGCTTTTTATTGCTTTCGGCAGCGTCTGCCTGCTGGCTAATGGCTCGTTAAACGATGTCCTCTGGGCGGCTACCATTGCCACCTGTTACGCTTTCTATCTAATTGTGCAATGGGTTTCCACCGGGTTTGACAAACTCCACCAATTGGTCGTCCAGCTCAGTATATGTGCCTTGTTTGTAATCCCTAAACTGATCTATAATCATCATGCAATCCCTGCTGAACCTCTGTTTTGGGGCACAATATTTCTTATCGCGTCTTTATTCACGATCATCCCCCTTTTCCTGAGCATGTATGCACTCATTGGTATTTCATCGACAACAACCGGTGTTCTCCTCTATATTAACCCACTGATCGCATTTACTTTAGCAGTAACTTATTTTCAAGAACCTGTTTCACCAATTAAGTATGTTGCATATGGAATTATACTCCTCGCAATTATCTTATTTAATATCAAAAACATCAAAGAGGCTTTTTCCATATCAAGGGTACATGCTAAACGATAGATCAACGCATATCCGGCAATAGCTTTTTAGTCAAGTAAATGGTCTGAAATCACATAGGGCACATCTTTCTTATCGTGAAAGACAAAATCACTATCGCTGTTCAAAAAAATGACAAACCGCACATTTCAGTGACTACAAGCAAATTACACCAAAAAACCTTCC
>NZ_DKSP01000224.1:32825-60076 GCF_002472745.1 Sphingobacterium sp. UBA7253
TTACACCAAAAAACCTTCCGACATGTATCATTTTTGTTTCATAAAATTTTTGATTTTTGCTCAACTATAGTAAATTAGATTTTTATTAAGGGAAATCACACCGCTCTTTCTTCCTATAACTAGGTATTGAATAGCTTATACTATTATAAATAATCACTTATTTCGCCCCCCGATTATTCAATATCCCCCTCTTCTAACCAAAAATGCTAAATGGAATTAGCCCATTTCATTAGAAATTTCACCGTTATGAAAATATGTATATAAAAACTGAATATAACACATATACTATATGAATAACAAATTATACTCTACATTAAGGGTGTTAGGTATTGTTCCAACAATGCTTTTTTCAGCATCTTTATTGCACGCGCAAACCAACCAGATTAAGGGAACGGTTGTAGACGCTAAAACCAAAGCTCCTATTCCAGGTGCCACGATCAAAGTATTGGGCACTTCCAACGCAAGTTCTACGGACGTTAAAGGTGCATTCCAGATCAATGTCGACGATAAAAACCGCATACTGAACATCAGTACGGTCGGTTACGAAAATAAAACAGTCACATTGGGCCCTGGAGAAACGACAGTAACGGTGAGTTTGGAAGAACAAACCCAACAACTGGAAAGTGTGGTCGTTACTGCTTTGGGTATTAGCCGTGCACAAAAATCATTAACATACTCTACACAACAGGTCAGTGGTGACGAATTAAACAAAGTTAAAAGCACCAACTTGGCGAATAATTTAAACGGTAAAGTCGCCGGTGTTAACATTGCTTCCAGCTCTTCTGGACCGGGTGGTTCGGCAAAAGTTATTTTGCGTGGTAACAAATCGGCTTCCGGCAACAACCAGGTACTTTATGTTGTCGATGGGGTTCCAATCAATAACCAGACATTGGCAAGCCAGCCAGACAACGTTTTCGGTGGACAGCGCGATGGTGGTGACCCTATTTCATTGATCAACCCAGAAGATATCGAAAACATCTCTGTATTAAAAGGAGCATCTGCGGCGGCATTATATGGTAGCCAAGCGGCCAACGGCGTTATCTTGGTGACAACAAAATCAGGTAAACAAGGCCGTACAACGATCAACTTCTCGTCAAGTGCACAGATCGAACAAGCTGTATCTACACCTAAATTCCAAAACCAATATGGCCAAGGTTCGGGTGGTAAAAACAGTAACACCAGTGTATTTAGCTGGGGCGACAAAACCAATGGCGCCAACGATGATAACGTAGGTGAATTTTTCCGCACAGGTAGCAACTTCACCAATTCATTGACATTGTCCGGAGGTAACGAAAAAAATCAAACATACTTCTCTTATGCAAATACGCTTGCAAAAGGTATTCTTCCAGAAAATGACCTGATGCGTCACAATTTCAACCTTAAGGAGAGTGCTTCATTTTTTGATAATAAGTTAACCGTTGAAGGTAGTGCCAATTACATTACCCAAAAATTGGATAATGCGCCTACTTCAGGATTTTATTACAACCCATTGGTTGGAACCTACCTATTACCTCGAAGCTTAAATATTGCGGATTATAAAAATTTCGAAACCTTCAACACAGGCCGTAATCTTTATGATCAAAACTGGTTTACTCTTTCGGACGACGAAACTACTCAACAAAATCCTTGGTGGATCATGAACCGTAATTCAACGCGTTCAACACGTAATCGTTTACTCTTGAATGGTAGTGCGAAATACAAAATCGCACCTTGGATCAGCGTACAGGCCCGTGGTAGTGTAGACCGTACCAGCGAAGTATGGGATCGGAAAGCTTATGCCGGCACACAACACATTTTAGCGCGTGAAAATGGGGCTTATAGCTATACAAATACCACGATCACCCAACAATATGGTGATTTAACCGCCAACATGAATTTTAATATTGGCGATAAACTACAGATCACCGGATTGGTTGGAACGAGTATCACCGATTGGAAAACGGAAGGTACAGACTTCAACACCGGTAAAGATGGTTTGAAAGTTCCCAACCAGTTCTTTATCCAAAATACGACAACTCCGGTCACTTCGACACTATCTGCAAACCGAAGACAATTACAATCGGTATTTGCATCGGCTAACTTAGCCTATGACAACTGGATTTATTTGGATTTGACTTCACGTTGGGATTGGTCGAGCACATTGGCCTATACACCGCAAAATCCATACGCTTATCCATCGGTTGGCTTGGGCGTCGTATTGAACGACAAACTTAATCTTCCCGAATTTGTGAATATGGCCAAAATCCGTGGTTCCTATGCAAAAGTCGGAAATGATCTTCCGCCTTATACCACATTGCTTACCAACCGGGTAGATCCTTATGCGGTGCTAACGGTAAATGATATTGCCTTCTTGAAAGAATTAAAGCCAGAGAAAACAGCTTCTTTGGAGATTGGTACAGAATGGCGCATGTGGAATAACCGTTTGAATGTTGACGTTACGTATTACAAAACAAACACCACAAATCAATTTTTCAAAATTGCAGCTGGAAATGCATCCCTCAATAACATGTATGCGGTTAATGCCGGAGACATTCAAAATCAAGGGGTAGAAGCATTGGTATCACTGGATGCGATCAAAAATGACGATTTCAAATGGACGACCAGCCTCAACTTTACGTACAATAAAAACAAAATTGTAAAACTTGCTGACGGTATTTCTGAATTTACATTAACAGGTGAGGGACGTAATAATTTTGCATCCAAATTGCAAGTTGGTGGTTCTTTCGGAGACATCTATGGTCAAGATTTTGTACGTGACGAACAAGGAAGGATTCTTATTTCCGAGGACGGTATTCCACAGAAGAACAACACCTACACCAAACTTGGGAATTCAAACCCCATTTGGCAGATGGGCTGGAACAACAGTTTCAATTATAAAAATTTCAACTTAAGCTTCTTGATCGACGGTAAATTTGACTACCAAGTGATGTCCGTGACACAAGCATTGCTTGACGGTTACGGCGTCTCTAAAGCTAGTGGCGATGCTCGTGCCAATGGAGGTGTTAGTATCAATGGGGTTACACCAAGCGGTAAAGCCGTAACAACAGTGGACGCCGAAAAATGGTACACTTCTACGGCTGGTATGGGCCCTGTTAGCAGCCAATATATTTACGACGGAACGGTGGTGAGATTGCGTGAATTGACTTTCGGTTATGACTTCAATATTAAAGACAGTTTCTTCAAAAAACTTCGCGTAAATGCTGTCGGAAGAAACCTATTCTATATTTCGAAAAAGGCTCCTTTCGATCCTGAAGTAACGATGTCTACAGGTAATTCCTTAAGTGGTGTGGACATCTTTATGATGCCGGCAACGCGTAACTACGGTCTTACACTAAATGCAACTTTCTAAACGGCCAACAATGAAATATCCACCGCTAAAAAACACCTATATCGGTAAACATGGCGAGGGTATTTTATATAGTCTTAAAATACAAACGATTAAAAGATGAAATTTAACATAAAAAACATATCCAAGTTCTCACTCGCTTTTTTAATGCTTGGCGGCACCCTAAGTAGTTGCACCAAGAATTTTGAGGACTATAACAAAAATAACATTGGCGTTACGGATGAGGATTTAAAAGGTGATGGCCAAGATCTTGTCATTTTCTTGCGAAATGCACAGATGTCTATCTACAATTTCTCTGGCGCAGGCGATCCCAACTCTTATCAAGTACAACAGAATCTGAACGCGGATGTATTTTCAGGTTTCTTCATGTCTCCTACGCCTTTTAATAGTGGACAGAACAACCTGAATTATGCCATGGTGAACGGCTGGACTGGAGAACCATTTAAAGTACTCTATCTGAATGTCATCAAATCCATTGAAAAATTAAAAAGCAATGGACTTGCAGAAACCTATCCTGCATTATGGGGTTCGGCTTTGGTGATCAAAGTAGAAGCTGCCAGCCGGGTGACAGATATCTATGGTCCTATCCCATATAGTAAAGTAGGCACCTCCAATACTGTTCCATACGACAAACAATCCGATGTATATGCTGCTTTCTTCAAAGAGCTTGATGAGGCTGTAACAGCATTGAAATCGTACAAAGCAGATAGTCCAATGGCTGCCAAAATTGACCAGATCGATCTTGTATTTCCGAATACAGATAATCAGGTCAGATTTAAAAATTGGTTGAAAATTGCCAATTCATTGCGCCTTCGTTTAGCGATGCGTTTGGTTAAAATCGATGCAACGTTAGCGAAAACACAGGCTGAGAAAGCATTGGATCCGGCAAATGGTGGTGTCTTGGAAAGCAATAGCGAAAACTTCAAGATCACTGTACCTGCAGATGGAACCTACAGCAATCCACTTTGGTTTATTTCCAAAAACTGGGCCGATACCCGTATCAATGCGACGCTTTCGTCTTATATGACAGGATTGAATGACCCGCGTATCTCCAAATACATGGCACCTGTCATTAAAGATGCAACCACAACAGCTTTCGCCGGTAAATACATTGGAATCCGTACGGGTGCTGATGGTATCGAAAAGGATAAATACCAAAAACTATCCGCTTTGAATACCGAAGGTACAACGCCTACTTTCGTAGCGACAACAGCACCGATATTAATGACTGCTGCTGAGGTTTACTTCCTACGTGCCGAAGCGGCATTGAGAGGTTGGAACAATGCTGGCGGAACAGCGCAATCACTTTATGAAAAAGGAGTGGAAACTTCCTTTACGCAATGGGGTGTAACATCAGGATTAAGCACTTACCTAAATGATAATACAAGTAAGGCAGCAGCTTACGAGGATCCGTTCAATGCGAAGAATAATGCAGAATCACCAAGTGCTCTTACAATCAAATGGAATGAGGGCGCTACCAACGAAGAAAAATTGGAACGTATTATCACACAAAAATGGTTGGCGATCTTCCCTGAAGGACAAGAGGCTTGGAGTGAATTCCGCCGTACAGGATATCCACGTCTATTCCCAGTTGTTGTCAACAATAGCGGTGGACTGATCGATACTAAAATACAGATCCGCCGTTTACCGTTCCCACAAAATGAATACAATACAAATGCAGCCGAAGTACAATCTGCAATCTCCTTGTTGGGCGGACCTGACAACGGCGGTACCAGACTTTGGTGGGATGTAAATAAGGGTAATTTCTAATCGAGAAATGATCCGAAATAAATCTTAAACGGGGCTGTCCAAAACGATTGGACAGCCCTGTTTTTATGCAATTAATATCTATCCTCCAGCTTTAACCAAGTCTCTTCTCTTCTCTTCTCTTCTCTTCTCACGGCTACTGCGACATACTCCAAGTTCGCTTAACAAAAACTTAATAGAGACCTCCTGTAGCAAAGATCAAAAATTACCCGTTTAGTTAAAAAACCAAGAAGAATATTATGAAAAATCTTTCCATTTTGGGTATAACCACCCTCTTAGCATGTTCCATGTTATTTGTTGTCTGTAAATCGGAATCACATTTAGAAAACCCCTACAAGGACAAAACGGAAAAGGAACTTGAGTCGCTTTCCAATGAGAAGTACAGCAAAATCGTTGCCTTTGCTAGCCCAAAATCATGTACTGACGCTACAGAATGGGAAATGATGGAAATACGGACAATCTGCGGAATAAGTTACCTCCCCTACCACAAATCCGTAGACAAAACAAAATTGCAGAATATGATCAATGACAACAACAAACTGATGGAAATATACCAGCCTATGATGGCTCCCCGAATAAATTGTATACCTTATCGCAAACCATTGAGCGTGATCTGTAAAGAAGGAAAAGCAGACATTAACTATGAAGAACCTGCTTCAAAATAGTTATACCAAGCCAATAAACGGCTCCACAAACGCATAAATTTTCGTAATTTAGCCATTCAAGAAGAATGGCTGAATTAAGTTTAATTACCCCCATAGAATACCTCAAAGGTGTAGGTCCACAAAAAGCAGATGTACTCAAAAAAGAGCTACAGGTGTTTACCATTGGTGATCTATTGACACAGTATCCTTTCCGTTATATCGACCGTACGGAGTTTCATAAAATCCGGAAACTTCATCCTGATATGATGGCTGCACAGGTTCTGGGCCGTCTGGTTTCTTTACAGCTCGTGGGCGAGAAGAAAACGAAACGTCTTGTCGGTTCTTTCAAAGATGAAACCGGCTCCATGGAGCTTGTCTGGTTTCAGTCTATTCCATGGCTTCAAAAATCATTGAAAGTTGGTTCGGCCTATATTATTTATGGCAAGCCAAGCGAATTCAATGGTCAGCTATCCATTACCCATCCCGAAATGGATCTGTATAATCCGCAGGTAAAACAGATCGGCAATATGAGTTTACAGCCGGTTTATTCATCAACAGAGAAACTCAAAAAGTTCAATCTGGATACCAAAGGAATCCAACGCTTACAACAGACTGCATTGGAAACCGTATTTCGCACTATAGGCGAATCCCTTCCTCAGGATGTTCTCACTAAACATGGCCTGATATCGCGACAGCAGGCTTTCGCATCCATACATTTTCCAAGCGATCAAAAGGAGCTTAATCAAGCCATCAAACGCATCAAGTTTGAAGAACTATTCTTTATACAACTCAAGCTGCTCAACAACAAACAGCTCAATACCCAGAAGTTTAGAGGCCAGCGCTTCAATAAAGTCGGTGAAAAATTCAACACATTCTTTAATGATCGCCTTCCGTTCCCGTTGACAGGAGCACAGAAGCGCGTTGTGAAGGAAATCCGTATCGATACCAATACAGGCGCGCAGATGAACCGTCTGGTGCAGGGTGATGTTGGCTCCGGCAAAACAGTTGTTGCCCTCATGAGTATGCTACTCGCTGTCGACAATGGATTTCAGGCCTGCATGATGGCACCAACAGAAATCCTGGCGACACAGCATTATCATGGACTCAAGCAGCTCGTGGGCGATGACATCGTCAATATCAAGCTACTTACAGGCTCCACAAGCACGAAGGAACGTCGCTTGATCCACCAGGCACTGGAAGATGGCAGCCTGGATATTTTAATTGGCACCCATGCCCTGATCGAGGATAAGGTGCAGTTCAAAAACCTGGGCTTCGTTGTTATTGACGAACAGCATCGCTTTGGCGTAGAACAACGGGCCAAACTTTGGCGGAAGAATGTCATTCCACCGCATATGTTAGTCATGACAGCCACACCTATTCCACGCACACTAGCGATGACCATGTACGGCGACTTGGACATCTCCGTGATAGACGAATTACCTGCTGGGCGTAAACCAATCAAGACTGTTCACTTTTTTGAAAGTTCGCGTTTGCGGATGTTTGGTTTTATGCGCGAGGAGATCGCCAAAGGCAGGCAGGTCTACTTGGTATATCCCCTTATCAAGGAAAGCGAAAAACTGGATCTGATTTATTTAGAAGCAGGCCTTGAGAACTTGCAACGCGAATTTCCACTACCACAATACAAGATCAGTATTGTTCACGGCAAGATGCCCGTAAAAGATAAAGACTTTGAGATGCAACGATTTGTCAAACATGAAACGCAGATTATGGTTGCCACCACCGTTATCGAGGTTGGAGTTAATGTTCCCAATGCCTCGGTCATGGTCATTGAAAATTCCGAACGTTTTGGATTATCCCAGCTGCACCAATTGCGTGGCCGCGTAGGCCGTGGTGCCGAACAGTCTTTCTGTATCCTGATGTCGGGCAATAAGCTGAGCAAAGAAGGACGATTAAGGCTGGATACAATGGTGCGTACCAATGACGGGTTTGAGATTGCGGAAGTCGACCTACAGCTACGTGGTCCGGGCGACATATCAGGCACGCAACAGTCGGGTGTACTTGACCTCAAGATGGCGAACCTAGCGACAGATCAGGCATTGCTTACCGAATGCCGTAACACCGTCATTGCTATCTTCAAAGAAGACCCAACACTACAAAGTGAAAAGAATCATTTGCTGCGAAGCTTTCTGGCAAGAAAATCCGATGGCATTGCCTGGGATAAGATTTCTTAACCGCATGTCATTTTCGCAACAAAAAACGGGGCCAGCAAATAAATCGATAACGTGTTTAAGTGAATAAACAGAGCGCGTTGGAATCTAAAGGCCGCTCTTCAACATAAATAGGATGCGAATTGTTTTTAATTAGCGCTTGAAGACAATTTATCTTTTTTGTAAATAAAACCAAATTTATTTACTTTTGCATCATTATGAACATGATATAGAAAAATATCCCTTCTTTTACTAGGCAAAAGATGGCGACCGAACGCTTACATATTTTGAGTTGCCCTGGTAAGCAAATCACAGGAAATTTATTGGTTAATGGAGAATTATGTCATAATCGGCATCCAAAAACCGGGCTTGCGAGCTCATTGAAAATAATTAAAAAGTGAACGTATAACAAGAGGTAGACACTAGCGCACATTGCAAAGCTTAATGACCTGCCGACTTCACTTGAAAGACTTAATAGTACAAAATGGCCAGATTTAAAATACACGATACAGCTATAAAACCCGAAACAGCCGTCTTGGTGAGTGTCATCACGCCAAGTGTGACGGAGACAAAAGCAAAGGAATACTTGGAGGAACTTGAATTTCTTGTACAGACTGCCGGTGGCGAGACCAAAGGTATGTTTACACAGAAACTGGGCTTCCCAGATCGCGCTACATTTGTCGGTAGTGGAAAGCTGGAAGAAATAAAAGCATACGTCGAAGCCGAGGAAATCGACATCGTTGTTTTCGACGATGAGCTTTCACCTTCGCAGTTGCGCAACATTGAAAAAGAACTGAAACGCAAGATATTGGACCGCTCCAATCTCATCCTAGACATCTTTGCCCGTCATGCCAAAACAGCACAGGCGAAGACACAGGTGGAATTGGCACAGCTGCAATACCTTTTACCTCGTTTGACCCGTATGTGGACCCACTTGGAACGTCAGCGCGGGGGTATTGGTATGCGTGGTCCTGGGGAGTCACAGATCGAGACCGATAGACGGATCATTCTGGACAAAATTTCCTTGTTCAAAGAACGCCTAAAAGCAATCGACAAGCAAAACGAGACACAACGAAAAAACCGTGGTGAGATGATCCGTGTAGCTTTGGTAGGTTATACCAATGTCGGAAAATCGACGATCATGAATATGATCTCCAAGTCTGATGTACTGATCGAGAATAAACTTTTCGCTACATTGGATACGACAGTACGTAAAGTTGTTATCGACAACCTTCCTTTTTTGCTTTCAGATACCGTTGGTTTTATCCGCAAACTGCCGCATCACTTGGTGGAATGTTTCAAATCCACATTGGATGAAGTTCGGGAAGCCGATGTCCTGATCCACGTGGTAGACATCTCGCATCCGAATTTTGAAGATCATATCCAGGCGGTAAACGAAACATTGAAGGACCTTAAAGCGCTGGACAAACCGGTGATTACGGTATTTAACAAAATTGACCTTTATAAACCAGCCGTCGAAGAAGGACACGATGGCGAGGAGATTGAGGTAACGTTGGATGATTTCCGTAATTCCTGGATGGCAAAAAATTCAGATCCCGCAATCTTTCTGTCAGCAACAAATAAAACGAATATCGAAGAGTTCAAACAAAAACTTTACGATATCATTGTGAAGATGCACAATGAACGTTATCCATACAATAACTTATTGTATTAATTTTGACAAACAATGCTGTGAATGGACCTTATGTCCATTCACAGCTTAAAAAAATACGAAATGAACAAAGAGGTGCAGTTTCAAGATTGGGGTCTTGTCGATTATCAGGAAGCCTGGGACAGACAAGAATCCATCTTTAAGGGAGTACTGGACATTAAGCACGACAATAGGGTCAACGCGACAGCAACCAGTACCCCGAATTACTTGATCTTTACAGCACATCCCCATGTTTATACCTTGGGGAAAAGCGGGCACGAAGAATACTTGCTGTTAGATGAAAAAGGGCTCGAAGAGAAAGAGGCCAAATTCTACAAGATCAACCGGGGTGGCGACATTACCTATCACGGTCCGGGACAGATTGTCGGTTACCCGATCCTGGATCTCGACAACTTCTTTACCGATATACATCTTTATCTGCGTACACTGGAAGAGGCCATCATACTAACCTGTGCTGATTTCGGTATCGAAGCCGGGAGATATCCCGGGTTTACCGGTGTATGGATAGAACCCGATAAACCGACGGCGCGCAAAATCTGTGCGATGGGGGTTCGCGCTTCACGCTGGGTGACCATGCATGGTTTTGCATTCAATGTCAACACAGACCTTGACTATTTTGGCAACATCATTCCTTGCGGTATCGACGATAAGGATGTAACGTCTTTAAAGCGGGAACTTGGCAAAGAAGTCGATATGGAAGACGTGAAAGAAAAATTGAAAGGCCATATTGCAAAACTCTTTGAAATGCAGGTAGTCTAATTTAAGAATTCAATAACATCCAAAGGCCCTTTGAAAGCGGAGTTTTAATTCCCCTTCAAAGGGCCTTGTTTTTTGAGCATCCCTGTTCCTGCTCGTTAATAAAATCCTTGCTAACATCACAAAGGAAGGGCATTTTCAAACGCTTGGAAGTCTATACATGAACCCGACACAATTTCGGAGAATTAACAATAATACATGCACTCATAGCTGGCCAGTTTTCCTTCGACAAATCTGAATATAAATAACCCGGCATCGCCATTTTGAATATAGTACGTATGTGGCGTTGAAATCCAATCTGCCGAAAGCAGTTCACCAAAGTGGTTTACAAAGTCTTTTTCTGCGTAATTGGCATCCATTCGCTCGTTGCCTATGACAATGTTTTCGCCATCACTAAAAAACAGCTTATACATCGTACCGACCACTTTCCCCTTATAGTTTTCTTCGAAGGCAACGATCATATTCGGTGTTTTATAGTAATACCGCGGCTCCCAACCACATTCGGGCATATCGGGGATTTCGGAAACCCTTTGCAAAGCCAGTTGCTTCATCTGTGCATCCGTAATCTTGCCATCAGATAACGACACTCCTTTCCATTCAAAATGGAAATTCAGCGCTTTCAGTTTCTTTGCATAGACTTCGGATTGGAGCTCATTTTGGAATTTATTGGCCAAGAGTAATTCAAAGTCTATATCAACTTTGGGATCTACTATTCCCGCTTGAGCATAAGATTCCTTCCAATAGGTAAGGGCCTGTTTTAATTTGGGATACTTGGTCCAACCGATCTCACGCAGTCGGCCAACTGCTGCAAGCTCTTTCTCCTGGTCCTTTCCTTTTACGGCCAGATATTCTTTTAGCACCTTGTCATACGTTAGTTCAGACCCCAAAAATTTCATCTGAATATACTCCGGACTTTCATGAAAGTGGTCTCCGATGTAGACCCATCCATCTGTGTAGAGCGGCACATAATCGATACATACCATTTCATTGAGCCCTGCCCTACGCACAGCGGTACTTGTTGTATTGGGAGCCTTACGCACGCGCAATTGCGACACCTGAACATAGAAATGTGGGCATTGGGCATCTGTTGTTCCACGATAGAAATATTGTTTTGGCTCGCTGGCAGATCTTTTTCCGAACATTGCACTTTTCAAGGGCTGACGGTCAATATAGCCGATATCCCCATTACTCACCTGCACCTTATACTGTGTATTGGTGGAATCTAGCAGGTAGACAGGAGCCTCGGTCGGAAAAACCCCCAAGAGGTCTTTACTGTTTCCTGCTTCACGGTAAAGGTGCCCCCATGTTGAGGTATACATTGGGCGCTGACCCGCAGCCTGTGCTACTGCCTGATGCACAAAACAAGCTAAAAGCAGACAGCATATAACAAATACTTTTTTCGACATAAAATTAATTCTTTGAATAAAGGACTAGTGGTCGTTCCATTGCGATCAACCGCAGGGAACGAGACATCTATAAATGCAACAGAAACTTTTTCTGGCTGCCGGTCAAACATGCACCGTTACAATAACGAAATTAAAACAAAAAGGAGGCCAATGAAATCACCGGAATCAGGTATTTTTTTGGAGGAGATTATTTGGTTTCTAAACAACGCGATATGGCTATTTGCGCTGCAATAAACTCACCTGTCCTTCTAATGACTGGATTGTTTTTTCCTGTGCCTTGACTGTTTGCTCTAAGGCATTGACCAGCTGCCTATAAATTCCGAGGCCTTCGGCAGTAGAAGGAGCTGTTTCGGCAGGTGGAGCACTTACCACATTCCTCTCATCCTTCCGCATCATAGTTCCTTCCCCCATGAGTAACCAGGCCGGACTAATGTCGGGATGTTTAGACAGTATAGCAACCATGGCATCGGAACTGAGTGCAGTATTTTTCTGCCCTCCCTTAAAGTTTGCATAAGAAAGTTGCACATCTTTGAAAAATTCGGTTTTGCTGATCCCTTTGGTTTCAGCAATAAGCAGCACACGTTCCTTTACATTCACCTATAGCTTTTTTTTAAATGTTGGCTGTTTATTTATTTCTTAACGATTTTATTTCCTGCTCTTGAATCGACAATAATCGCTCCAACGAAATAATTGTCTTCTCTTGAGATTTAATTGTGATATTTTGTGACGATATAACCTGTTTTAGTGAACTGACAACGGCATTAGTAACGCCTTCAATTTCATTTGTCAGATAGCCTTCCCGCTCCTCTTCCTGCGCAAGAATAGGCTTTAGCATCTCGCCTTCGCCTTTTAACAACCATTCGGAAGAATATGCAGGATATTTTTCAACAATACTAATTAACCATTTCGCCTGTACATCTGTATTGTTGGTTAAGGCACGTGTAAATACGCCTCTACTGGCTCCAACGGCAGTTTCAAAGGCTGTTACGCTCAGTCCTTCTCTATCTGCAATAACTTTAATTCTCGTTAAAAAAGAACTCATAATCAATAATTATCAACATAAAATTTGTTTAATCGAAAATTAGTGTTTAAATTAGCTTAACTATTGATAATTATAAACACAACATTAACCAAAAAAACTTACAAATGAAACCGATAAGGCTTTAGATCAGGTGCACGGATCGTTATTAGCCCTACGCAGCAGTTTCATCAACTTTAAAACATATAATCTGATGAAAAATACGCAAAAGAAACTAAAAGCGAAACATTTTCGCTATTTAAGCCAAGAATACATCGACGATCCGATGAAATATCTCATTGAGTTCTTTGAAAGCGAAACATCCATACCTGACTGGTTAGCGGACCTAAATACGCTAATTAACGCGGCTTCAAACGCAAAGATGAACCCACCACGTTCCTCTACCGGATATCTCACTAGAAAATTAATTGAACAGGTGGAATTGGCCTATGTCATTTTTAGGAAATGTAAACTAAAAACAATAGAACATCCCTTGAAGTTCAACAAAGGCGTTTCAGACTACTGGAGACAGCTATTATCAACAGACTCCTGTGCAAGTAATATTGATACAGCAGCAGACAGCATTAGCCGTTTTTTTTCTTACGAGTCTTTACAACAATGGTACAGCATTCTTGATGATTTATGGATAAGTTTAGGAGACAGAGATAACGGATTTTTAGGCAATAACGGTCATGAAATTGTTGCTGTAAAAGAATTCTTACTGCGTCTAGCGGCTTCTCTCGGAAAGATCTATGAAAATAAAATACTTCCAGACTATCTTAAAGAAAATCAAGAAGACATTGCAGATGAGCAGTGCCAAACCCAGCAATCTTTGGACGAAACAGAAGACGAAATACTTCACCCAAAAAAACGCATCATATCGCCCGAATGGATTGCTTCCCAACCGTATTCCATCTCAGCATTAAAAGATTTCTTTGATAGAGACAATCTAAATGGCTGGCGAGAAAATATCCGATATTGGTACCAAACGGTCATCGACGAAAAAGAATTCTGGTCGGCGGACCATGAAAATAGTAAATTTTCGGGGGCGAATCTACTCTTTAACTATGCTTGCCTTTACGCCTTATTAGAAATGTTATCCAATAAATCTGAGGAATACCCTATCCTTCCAATGCGTATTGATAATTCATTTTCGATATTGCCCGAATGCCAATCAGTTTTGATTAGGCATGCAAAAGAGGAGATTATACTTTATTATGTATCGAATGAAGAACTAGACAATCCTTTGTCAGCACTATTGGCAACAGTTAAAACATACGATCAACAAGAATGGAATGAAATCTTGTATGAATGGATCAACTATGGCCTCGCCAAAAACCGATATACCGGCGCCTATTCAGATTACAGTACACGAATTTACCAGACTATGATCAAAATAATAGAACTCGCCTATTTAACAGCTTTTTCTGAAGAGATAGAATCTCTCAATCAAAAACAAACAGCTCTTCTAGAAACAGAAATATAAAGCCCATTTATTCAATCCATATTATGAACACCGATATTAACCCTATTATCGAGGCAATCCTCCGTGCCGTTGCTGTCGATGAAATCTACCATTGGACTTTTGACCACGATGGCAAAAAGTATCAGATGTTACAGGTCAATCTTACGTCAAATGCCGGAATTCGATTTTCCGATGCAAACAGTCTGATAAACAAAACCGTTGGTTCCTATCCCAATGTGTATATCAATGTGAACTTCACCCACGAAATACAACAAAAAATAAATCAAGGTTTAGGCCGAGCCTATCTTATTTGTCAACCTGAAAACCGCATTTATCAGAATCCTGTGCAAGACATCCCCCTTGTCTTACCAAACAATAAAAGTGACGAAGTCATCGAAAAAACACGGACATATATCGATAAGGAAAAGGGCAAGATTCGATCTTTTATAGATGGCTACAATTTCTATTTCGAGCATAAAAATTATGCACACGCAGCCTTTATGCTACATCAGGCCATCGAACTATCCTTGAAAACCGCAGAACATATCCTTTTAAATGATGATCGAAAATCACATTCGCTTACGGGTAGTATGGGCTACCTTAAAACTTTTGACTCCAAACTGGCGAGACTAATCGACAACAAAGAAGAAAAACAAGCCTTAGCTAAAATCGATGAAGCTTATATTGGTTATCGTTATAATCAAGACTATTTTATCGATGAAGATGTATTAGAAACAGCCTATCAGATTGCTATCAATACATTAAACTGGATCTACGATTATTCCAATCTTTTATTCAAAGAACTTAAGTCAAAACTTAACCCAGTCCCAGTTGCTAACAACGAAGTTGAAAATTGCAAAAATAACAATGAAATATACAAACAAAACTATTGTAACGCCAATTATCGAGACCTCATTTTAAACGCTATAGAGCGCTATTGCACATCTGCGCTGGTAGTGTGTTTCGGCTATGATTCTGATCATCACAACTATCAGAATGCGCTCCGAAGGGCAAAAAATGATTGTATCACGCATGCATACTATATTTTTGTCGCTTATGATACTTTAAACGCCGAGATCAATAATCTGCCCCAGCTCATTACGGATTTGCTCCCCAACAATGTATCGCTTACGCTCGCCCTTGAAAACACCACCACTTTCAGCAAACAGCTTTCAAAGGGTCATCCCTTTTTTCTTTCACTCCTGAAAGCCGGTGACATCTGGTTTCAGAATCCATCAATAGCAAATATCGATCTGGAAAGCATCGTTGCCCCACAGCTCGATCTTGAATATGTACATCAACAGTGGAAGACGCGCTATAATAATGCGCGCACATTATATTTACCCTACGAGGAAGACTGGTCGTCAATAAGCATCGAGGCCACATATTATATGCTATCGCAAGCGTTGGAGCAGGTTTGTCTCGGGGTAATCAATTCCGTCATCCAATACAAACCGCAACGTGTCAACCTGACTTTTCTAATGACACTCTGCAAATTGATAGTCCCTGATGCCTACGCAACATTCTGCCTTGACCATGAGGAACATTTCGCCGCTTTTAAGAATATTACGGAAGCACAGCAGGAATTTAGATATAATGCAAATTACAAAGGAGATCCACTAACAATCATAGAATTGCAACAACGCACAAAAACATTTATCGAAAAATGCAACAATGAGATGGAAATCTATTTTGAGAAAATTTACAGCCAACAGCTGCTCGAACAAGTTGAATAAAAGAGATTAAAACAGAAGCCTGAGCACCATGATTCAAATGCTATCAAAGACCAATAAACGTTCTAAAATTATCCCTTGAGATTACCTGAACATCTGCACTATATGCTTCTACAAAATTTGATGGTATTTTTGCTTTCGCCTTAGGATTCCATTTAAATTCGTAGCCAGTTATTTTACCATCCGCTTCTTCTACGTAATCAATTTCTTGCTGCTGTTTTGTTCGCCAAAAGTACTTATTAACAAAATGCCGGCTATAACTGTTATGTTTTAAGCGTTCACCAAAAGTAATGCTTTTCGGTGAACAAACTCACCAAAAAGCATTACTTTTGGTGAATACACATCCGTAGTTTGGTGGCCCACATTTCGATCAATACGATGATCGCGATCATCGCGATAAATAAAGGAAACAAGCTATGCATACGAGTTCATAATTTATGGATCCAGAGATATCCTTTTCCTAGTGTAAAGATCTCAAATGGAAATTAAAAAAACTCATGGTCATCTTATTTTTTTCTGTACCCTTATTTTAACTGCAGTCTGTACCTAAACAGCATCCTGTACCCTTCTTAAATTAGCAAAAAGATTTATTCTTATGGCGACAACTGCAAATCAACCGTATCTGATCAGACAAGTGGATCTTTCTGATTTAGCGCTTATCAAAGAAATACTCAACAAAAAACAACTGGATACAGACTCCATAGGCATGCCTTTTATGGCACTCGATCAATGTAATCAATTAACAGCTTTTTCGTCCGTAACGATCTGCAAAAAAAATCTGTTATCGATCGAAATTACTTATGAAGCGCCTATTTCGGACACGCTCTTCAAAGTATTTACGGACAAAGCACAATCCTTCTTCGAGCACCAGTTGATTGATCTATTTGGTTCGGAAGAATTGCTCAGAAAAGGAATCCATCGATATAACAACTGGTTAAATCAAAACAGAAACAGTAAATTAGCATAAGCATGGAGCAGCAACTGTTATATAAGAAAATAGCCAATATTGTTGAGAGCCAGATCAAAAATGGCTCTTTGGTTTATGGAGATCGTTTGCCCTCTGTCCGGATCGCTCAGAAGCTATACAATGTAAGTTTAAATACAGCAAAAAGCGCCTATATGGAATTAGAGAGTAGATCTCTCATTGAGTCACGACCAAAATCAGGCTATTTCGTTAGCCGGTCGGGGCTTCGTCGGATGGCTATTCCGTCTATTTCCACGTTTAAAATAGACGAAAAGAAACAAGATCCTGCAGCATTGATCGATAAAGTTTTTCACTCCCTGGAAGACAAGGAAATTACACGCTTTTCACTGGGTTTACCCAGTGCATCATTACTTCCGATTCAGAAACTCAATCGATGCATTATAGAGTCGGTTCATGAACTGCATGATTACGGTGATCAATACGGACAGGTACAGGGAAGTCCAAGCTTACGGAAAGAAATTGCCAAATGGTCATTGGTACTTGAAGGAAAAATAAGTGATGAGGATCTTATTATCACCTCGGGAGCCATGAATGCAATCTACAGCTGCCTTCGGGCTGTCACTAAGCCCGGTGACACCATCGCGGTGGAAAGTCCCCTTTATTTTGGATTTATTCAGGCCTTTCAATTACTGGGTCTCAAAACCATCGAGATTCCGACCCACCCTATTACGGGAATTGAATTAGATGCCCTGAAAAAAGTTATTCATAAAATTGATGTCTGTTGCTTCGTTACCAATTTTAGCAATCCATTGGGCGCGCTCATGCCCGATGAGCATAAAAAGGAACTGGTGAAACTGCTCGCCCATCACCATATTCCATTGATTGAAGACGACCTGTATGGAAACATCTATTTCGGTTCGTCACGGCCCAAGCCATGCAAATATTTTGATGAAGAGGGACTGGTGATGTGGTGTGGATCATTTACCAAAGTATTGGCGCCAAGTTTTCGGCTCGGATGGGTTGAACCCGGGCGATACAAGGATAAGATCCTAAAACAAAAACTCATACAGACGATTTCGCAGCCTGCAATTTATCAAGAGGCGGTTTCCAAATTCTTACAGATCGGCAGGTACGACCATCACCTCAATAGCTTCAGAAAAAAACTGTACAGCAACTATATCAATTTCAGAAACAGCATTGAGGCCCATTTTCCAGAAAACACAAAAATGTCACAGCCTGAGGGTGGGTTTGTACTGTGGCTAGAGATGGACCCTAAAATAGACTCGACACTGCTCTACGACTATGCCCTTAGGCAAAAGTTGAGTTTCGCTCCGGGGAGGATGTTTACACAGCATGATCAGTTTAAGAATTGTATTCGGCTCAACTATGCCGTGGACTGGAACGAAAAGACAGCACAGGATCTGATGCGCCTTGGGCGATTTTTCAAAGCCGCACTTTAAGAAAGTCCTACTCCAAGTAAAAATCCCCCCCCGTCTATTTCATCAACATCATCGGCCTGAACGGGAGGAGGAATATCATTGGGACCTTCTTTGGAAAAATTACCACTTTTCCATCAAGGATCAACATCGCATCAAAGATTTTTCCCAAGCCTTACCCTATAAACGTTCCAAGGGCACCTTGTGAGCGCCCTTGAAATTAAGAAACGAAGTATACTTACTTCGCAGAGAGAAAAGAATCTTTGTTAACGAATAGTCTCAAAGAATTTTTTGGTCTTATTATGGGCGATTATACCGATGATACCGATCATAAGCCATAGAAAGTCGACGACAAAAATATCACGCTGTCCATTGCGAAATGTATCCCAGATCCAGTTACCAGTTATAAATCCATTGACAAGTGGAATAAAAAATGCCAATACACTGCCAACCAGCAAGGTTTCGCGATTGGTGCGTCGGATGCTTTTCCGTATAATATAATAAATTGAAAATGCGAGCCAACTATAGAAATACACACGGTAAATAAAATCCTGGTTAACCTCTGGACTCAATTTAATAGCAATAAAAGTCAATGCTGTGACAGGCAACATGGTCAGACATATTGCCGTGAAGATATTGGCCACCCAGAAATTGAATTTCCGTTTTCGTGGAATTACATTGTTTTTGTCACGTGCTACCAGCCAGATTAATATCCCCGAAATAATGACCAGACAGCCCATGACCCCTAAAATAAAATATACCATTTTAAGGGGATAGCCGCCATAATCACCATAATGCAGACGGTATAAAAGACTCCGGACACCATCGGCATAGGTAGGATCACTGATCGGGGATTTTTCGGCCACAATTTTATTGTCGATAGCTCGCATAGACAATATACCGGATCCAGCAAAGCTCTTATTAAACTGCGGCTCCAGCTCCATGACAACATGCATATTGGAATCTGCATAGTTTTTGATCGTAATGCGCTGAAAATCGGATTCAGGCCATTTATATTTTGCCAGATCCAAAAATGGAGCGATCTTAATGTCTGCCTTTAAAGGTTTGTAGGTATATGGAAAATCGGTCTCGGCACTAACCCCCATCTCCTGATACATTTTTTGTTGATCACCTTCATACAACAACTTGCTCAGTGGCAAAGCCAGGACAGAGTTAATGATCAAAAACGTACCAGTTACCGCAAAGATAAATTGAAATGGAAAACCGATAACACCCAATGCCGTATGCATATCGGTCCATACCGTTTTCCATTTACTGAACGGTCTGAACACGAAAAAATTTGAGACGATCTTGTCCCAATGCAGCAATAATCCTGTAATAAGAGCAAATAGGAAAATAAAAGCGGTAATTCCAGCAATAAGATAACCAAAGGGAGCTATACCTACCCGGATAGGCACCTGATTGAGCTGAGCCATGAAGTGCAAGCGGAAAAGAAATTCGCCCATATCGTAATTCTGTGTATAATCACCTGACTTCTTATTTGCAAAATTGTAGGTAAAGTTCTTTGAATCATCATCTCCACCTCTTCTGCGCCCCTTCTTTTTTGCTGCTTTCTGTTCTGGAGTTACCTTCGCTAGATTTTCTTTATTTAAGAGACTGTCATTGGATGCACTGAGCCCAACATAAGCGGAGGTTCCTTCCCGGTGCATATAAAAAGTGATATCGCGTCCATGCAAATTTGTTTGTCCTTGGAGTGAATCGAGCAAACGATCAAAGTTTTGATGATCTTCGCGATAGGTCTTATAGGATGTATTATTCTGCCAGGCAGCAATTTCATCCCTAAAAAATGCAAATGATCCCGCAAAAAATATTACATACAGGATGGCGCAAATAATAATGCCACTAATGGTATGCGTATTGAAATAGATATTATAATTTCGGTTATTCATGGCCAATTACATGTTGAAAAAATAAGGCAGCGAAAAAACTGCAGCCAAGAGTAAATATAGTCCCCATATTTTCCATCCGTTCTTTGCAAGGAAGGCCAACAAGAGCAGTACTGCCCATAGGAGATAGCCCGTGAAGCAAGCCGTGACAACAACATCCTTTTTCTCAAAAACATGTGTGACCAAGACGTGGAAAGAGATCATGACAACATAACCACCGATAAATCCGGCTGTAATTTTCAAGAAGCGCTGAAAGGGCGTACTGAGGTATTTTTTATTAGCAGGCATATTTTATCGGTTAGGAAATCAATAATTCAACACAAAGGCTAAATACATACAATCCCACAATTGGGTATAATTTGAAATAGCGATAAGGATTCAATAGGACCACAAGACACATCAAGCACATGAAATAGGCAAAAAAAGCAAAAAAGCCCGCGCCAAATCCTTGCATATAAAGAACAGTGCCAAATGGAAAGAGCAGCAGCAATATGCTCAAAATGCGCACAAACTTAGTTTGTGCGCACAGTTTTTCCAGCCATTGTGGCCTAGGGCCAAATTTCACCTTTTTGCTCGTGTTGTAAAAAAGGTATGCTCCAAAGAGTATAACGATTAGTAATGTACTATACATCGATTCTATAATTTATCGAGATCGTTTATTTAAAACTTATAGGTAACCCCCATACGGAAATTACGTCTAGCTTCTACGATATAGGTGTAATAACTAACACTTTCTGTAACACTCGCATTTTTTGCAGTTGTCGAACCTGAGGTCAGCAACTTCCTGTTATCTAACAAGTTATTTACCATCACAGAAATACTATATTTCCCACTTTGATAGCTGATTCCACCATCCGTTCTTATATAATTCTTAAAGTTACTTTCTTTTGTCGTACCAATAGCACGATCGAACATTCCCTGAACGCTACCTGTTAGCCCTAGCCCTTTCAGTACCCCTTGTTGCAAGCGGTATGTCACCCAAGCATTAGCCGTGTGTTTCGCTGTATTGGGTGTGATATTTCCAATATTTGCCTCCTTTGTATCTTTCGATATTTTAGAATCCGTAAATGCGTAGTTGGCATTAACATTTAATCCTCTGATAATTTCGCCCGTAATATCGAACTCTATTCCTTTAGATGTTGTTTCGCCAAGCTGGGTTTGAAATTTCACTGTGCTTGTTGAATGTTCAACATCGTCAACCAAAGCATTCTTACGTTTGATCTGGTATGCGCTCAAAGTTGAAATCCATTTTCCATTACCCCATTCTTTCTTAATTCCAGCCTCTAAATCATTTCCTCTTACTGGCTTAAAAGCATTCCCTTCCCAATCGGTTCCCGCTTGTGGCACAAAAGATTGATCAAATAATCCATACACGCTTGTCGATTTATCGATTGAGTAACTTAATCCTACACGTGGGGTAAATGCTTTGTCTGTCCTATCCACTATAGCAGTCTTCCCTACATTTTCAGCAATAGTATAGCGCAATCCTAATGAAAGGCGCAGTTTTTCCTCTAAAAAAGCCATCTCATCATGCGCGTAAAAAGACATATAGTTCGTTGAATTCACATAGTTACTTCCACCAGCACGTACTTTTACGCTTTTTGATCGGTCTATAGCAGGAAGTATATTGCCTGGAATACCATATACCGGGTTATAGACATTTAATGGAGTCCATGGAATTGGAGCTAATTTTGTATCCGGGTCTTCCGGCATTAAATCTCTAAAGTCACCCCAGAACTTCTTGTTTCCGTAATCTGCACCAACGAGGATTCGATGACGAATACCACCTGTGTACTCTTCACCATTTAGGGAAATCTGACCAAAACGATTCTCACCATGCTCATCAGCAATCGTGTATGTACGTGGCATATCACCATTGGCAGTCATATAGGTTAACCATGTACTGGTCGCTTTCATGTCAAAATTAAAATAAGCCATTTGCGCGTGTAACTTCCACCTCTCATTTAATTTATGATCAAGATAGATATATGCACTATGGTCTCTTAATTTACCAGGTTCCATGGAAGGGTCACCGTAGAAGAAATCATTCGAGATACCTGGATCTGCAAATCCCTTTGGAGAAAAGGTATAATTACCATTGGATAGATAAGAAGATCCTTGGTAGGTATACTCAAAAGTAAGACTAGTCAAGGAGTCTAATTTATACGTCACAACAGGAGCAACAACAACACGATTACTATAATTATATTTTGTAAAAAAATCTTTCTGTTGCGCGGCCATATTTAACCGGTATAACAGTTTTCCATCTTTTCGTAATTTACCATCAAAATCGACTGCCGCGCGATAAGTACTAAAACTACCCATATTGAAAGTCGCCGATCCTTTCGTATTTCCTGTCGGTTTTTTAGTCACAACATTATAAAACCCTCCTGGTTCGCCATTGGCTAACATAAATCCAGCAGGTCCCTTTACAAACTCGATCCGCTCGATCATACTCGCATCTTCGGCTGTAGGCCCCCAAGAAGCTTCGATATTCATCCCATTACGGAATGCTGGGATCTTAGAGCCACGCATGCGTATATTGGCATATTGGTTGTCCCAATGGCCTTGACGTGTAGCCCCGCTAATATTACGGGTAATACCATCCACAATATCAAAAACTTGCTGATCGGCCATTAAATCAGAAGAAATAACCTGTATATTTTGAGGTAACTCTAAGATTGGTGTTTTAAGACGTAACGATCCGGAGATACTGTCAAACTTATAATGCTCATAATATTTACCATAAACCGCAACTTCGTCGATAGCTTGCGATTGGTCTTTCAAAATGATGGGGCCAAGGTTTGTCGTCTCATCTTTTACGTTCACCTCCATCGTATGCTTACTGTAACCAATCGCTTTAATCTCGATATGATAGGTTTTGGATGAAAGCTTATAAAAAGCGAAATGCCCCTCACTATCGGTACTGGTGGTCACACCCGTATTGGTCAATTTTACTGTTGCCCCTGTGATCGGTTCAGATTTTTCATTGATAAGAATTCCTTCAATTATTTTGTTCGTCTGTGCCTGTGCAACAGAAAAAACCGAACTAATCATAGGAATAGCCAGAAAGGATAAAGTTTTATTCATGAATGTAGTGTGGTAGATGTTTTTTATAGTAGATATTCTTTTTTTGCAAGGGTCCATTGGTGTTTCCATCGTTTCAGACGGACCCTTTAATATTTTGTCTGCGCTGTATCCGCAGTTATTTGATGGTAATAAAAGTCGTACTTCCCTGCCATGCCGAAGCATAGGGTTTTCCTTCATGTTCACCTGCAGTCTCCGCAAAGGTACTTGCTTCCAAAACGTATGGGCCCGACCAGATTGCATCAAATGTCAGGATACCATTCTCGTCCGCAACAAACTCTTTTCCCCAACCAGTAGCTGAAAAAACAGAAACTTTGGCCTGAGGCACAACTTTGCCAAAGCTGGTGATCTTTGCTTGTACGCTTTGTCCTTTTTTTGCGTTAGCCGCACCAAGCAACTCAATCTGCAATGGGCTTTTTACGGCCGTATAATCAAGTGTTGCAGACTTTCCTACGACAACAGGTACTAAGGAAGAAAATTCATACTTCGTTTTGCCGCCGAGATCTTTAGGTGCTTTAACTATTGACAGGAAATAGGTTCCTGCTGCTGTAGGTTGAAATGAACCGCTAAAGTGATCACCTTTATTCGTCAACTGAATCTTGACAGGCTCCTTTCCAGGGGCATGCAACATTAATGAGAAGTCCTTCACGTCGGAGTACCATTTGTCGATCTGATCTCTTTCATTCGTTGCAAACTCACCGTAATATACCTTGACTTCATGGGATTGGTTTAACGTCCCATAAGAAGATGATTCAATCCAAAGGGCATGTGCATGACTGGTATGACTACACAGTAATACCGCAAGAAATGTAAAAAATGAAATTAAAATTTTCATAATATGTTGATTGATGTTTAGTTTTCTTCAACTTATTATGGGAGAATTTGCTGGTTTAAGCGAGCTCTACAACGAATAAAACAATAAAATTCGTTATCTTGCAAGTTCTTCCATATCGTATATCGGGAGTAACTGACACAGCGTGCTGTTTCAGTCACCTACATTCAGTTGCCGCTGTATGTAGATTTACGCCATGTGATAGATTGCCGTCTATTACATGGTGTTTTTGTTTCTCTTTGTCCAAATAAGCATACAATGAATTATTTAGACTGATTAAAAACAAAGCAAATATAACAGGAAATCTTTTTAAATCAACTAATTTTTTTTATTTTACAGTATTCTTACGCTTTAGTTGAAGACATAAAACGAACAAAAAGAGCATTTTAAACTAGGAAGAGAGTGCGGAAGAGATTGAAACCGGTGTTACATGATTCTCTAGCACAACTTTCAGATCGAATAATTCTGTTTCCTGATAGCGTGTTGCTACATGAAGCTGGATACGTTCGCAGTGTGGTTCGAAAGTTCGCTGCACCAGATCGACCGTATTATTCTCACCGGAGAGGTGAGTTAAGATAAGATGTTTAAGGCGATCGGTTTTATAAGCGTTAAACAGTTCGACGGCAACACGATTTGAAAGGTGTCCCCAACCACTGCTAATCCGGTTTTTCAGAAAATACGAATAGCGTCCTGTACGCAACATTTCCTCATCATAATTTGATTCCAGAAGCAATACATCCGAATGCTGAATAACATGCTGTACATTTTCACAAGGCCGTCCTATATCCGTCAATACCCCGATATTGTATGTTCCATCTGAAACAAGGAAACTACAGGGTTCTTTGGCATCGTGATATTTGGGAATACCATACACCTTGAGACCTCCAATTTCAACGACTTCGTCCGGAGAGATTATATGGACCAAATGGGATGGAAGATGCAATCGGGTACCATCGTAACTCCCCTTGGTGATATAAACCGGTAGATTATATTTTTTGGCAAATACTGATAGGCCTCTGATATGATCAGAATGTTCATGGGTAATGAAAATTGCTTTGATCTGAGTCGGTAAAAGCCCCAGATTGTACATCCGAAGGTGTATATGTTTGCTGTTGATTCCAGCATCTATCAAAATAGCAGAATCATCTTTAGCCACATAATAACAGTTTCCATTACTTCCGGAGGCGATTGCACAATATTTCATTCGTTTACGCTATTTATAAGAATATATCTATTTTACCGCGTCAAAGATACGAAAAACGAGAAAACTCAGACAGTCATTAACATTCTGGCAAACTCAATGGAATATTGACGGCAAGTCCACCGTCTGCTGTTTCTTTATATTTAGCATTCATATCCAAAGCGGTCTCCCACATCGTCTTAACCACAGTATCCAGGCTCACTTTTGCCTTATCTGGGTTCGATTGCAGTGCTAACTGCGCAGCAGTAATTGCCTTAATGGCTCCCATAGTATTACGCTCAATACAAGGAATCTGTACCAATCCACCAATTGGATCGCATGTTAATCCAAGATGATGTTCCATCGCAATCTCGGCAGCCATCAGAACCTGACGCTGCGATCCCCCCAACACTTCTGTCAGCGCACCGGCAGCCATCGCTGATGAAACGCCAATCTCCGCTTGACAGCCACCCATTGCAGCAGAGATCGTTGCATTTTTCTTAAAGATCGAACCGATTTCAGATGCCGTAAGAATAAATTGGATAATTTTATTTTCACGCATACCGTCATGAAAAGTAATATAATATTGCAATACAGCCGGGATAACGCCCGAAGCCCCATTGGTAGGTGCTGTAACCACACGTCCGAAGGAAGCATTTTCCTCATTTACAGCAAGAGCAAAACAACTTACCCAATCCAGAATATATTGAAAGTTTTGGCCGCCCTCACGAATGGCCGCTACCCAGGACTCGTAATCTTGATAGGTACGTCCCTGCATTAATTTCTTATTCAGCTTGGCTGCTCTTCGCTCAACGTTTAGCCCCCCAGGCAATGTCCCGCCGGTGTGACAGCCCCGGTAGATACATTCGTGTATTGTTTTATAAATATTCAATACGCCTGCTACGGTTTCACTTTCTTCACGCCATGCACATTCATTTTCAAGGACCAGCTCAGAGATTTTCAGCCCCGTTTTCATCGTCCAATGCAAGAGTTCGTGTGCAGTATCTACAGGAAATGGAAGATCCACTTCAGACAGGACGCTTTCCGTATCATTTTCCTGCACCACAAAACCGCCACCTATAGAATAATAAGTTTCTGTAATTGCCTTACCATTTGATAGGAAGGCCTGAAAGGTAACGGCATTGGGATGAAAAGGCAAGCTTTCGGCATATAGAAACAGGAGGTCTTCCTGATAGGAAAAAGGAATCGTCCGTTCGCCAGCAACTTCCAGTTCACCGACCGCCTTGATATGTTCGACTTTGGGTGTCACTCTATTGACATCAAAGGTAACCGGATCATCTCCACTTAGCCCCAGTAGAACAGCAATATCAGTACCGTGCCCGGCACCGGTTTTCGCCAAAGAACCATATAGCAGAACTTTGACTTGTTCGACTTCATGCAATAGGCCTTTTGACTTGAGCACAGCGGTAAATTGCTGGGCTGCACGCCAAGGTCCTAAGGTATGCGAACTCGAGGGGCCGATACCAATCTTAAACATGTCAAAAACGGATATTTGTTCTTTGCTCATAATCTTTTTTATTGCGGTTAGCTGATCAAGCTATTGCTTTTGTGAAAACCGCATCTAAATTAGTACAAATAAAGTACAATGTTACCTGTATTTGCATTATTATCAATTTGAAAACCAAGCTCAGGTTCTTTTAACAAGTATCCAACAAACATCTTACATTTTTTAGGGAAAAAGTAAGAAATGCTTCCCTATCTTTGTTGGCTATAATTTATAGAATGACGGGAAAAACATATTTATATTCTTTTTTTACCATTGTTATCTGTTTATTTTCGATTAGAACGTATTCCCAGCAACTACCTAAGCGGGAGTTTCGTGGAGTGTGGGTTGCAACCATAGGTAATATAGACTGGCCCTCTGTCAAAGCGGGCAATAATGTCGCAC
>NZ_DKSP01000224.1:60136-88563 GCF_002472745.1 Sphingobacterium sp. UBA7253
GCGGGCAATAATGTCGCACTGCAAAAACAGGAGTTTATTGATTTACTGGACCAACACCGCAGCGCGGGGCTGAATGCGATTATTTTGCAGGTACGTCCTGCTGCCGATGCTTTCTATGCAAAGGGCAGAGAACCCTGGAGTAGATACCTGACCGGAAAACAAGGCCTGCCTCCGTCACCATTTTATGACCCCCTGGAATTTGCGATCACCGAGGCCCACAAAAGAGGGATGGAGCTACATGCCTGGTTCAATCCGTATCGCGCATCAACAACATTAAATCCGGCCCATTTTTCGGATGACCATATTACCAAGCGCCACCCCGAATGGTTCTTCACCTATGCTGGCAAGAAGCTTTTCAACCCAGGTATTCCGGAAGTTCGTAAATATATCATTGATGTGATTATGGATGTAGTCAAAAACTACGATGTAGATGGCATTCATTTCGATGATTACTTTTACCCCTATCCTGACAGCAGAAACACACCGGTACCGGATCAGATTACCTTTGGTCAATATAACAACGGGATCGAGAAAATTGACGACTGGCGACGCAACAACGTCAACGTACTGGTACACGATCTTGGTGTTGCCATCAAAAAGATAAAACCTTATGTCAAATATGGCATTAGCCCCTGTGGCGTATGGGACAACAAAGAAAATAATACTGCTGGCTCAGATACCCGTGGTCTGAGTGCTTACCGGGAACTATATGCTGATGGTGTAAAATGGATGCAGGAAGGCTGGATAGACTACATCAATCCCCAGATCTACTTTCCTTTTAAAAATCGCGCTGCAGCATATGAGATCTTAGTTGACTGGTGGCAGAAACACACCTATGGCCGTCACTTTTATGTGGGGCATGGGGCTTATCGTGTTACCGAAAATAAAATCGGCTGGACAGACCGCAGCCAAATTCCCCGACAGGTACGCCACTTAAGAGAGGAGCACGATGTGGAGGGAAGCATTTATTTTAGCTCCAAATCACTCACGGACAATCTTGTTGGATTGCAAGACTCGATGCGGAATGACCTATATCGTACACCAGCATTACCCCCTACAATGCCGTGGTTAGATAGTATCCCACCCAATGCACCTTTCGGTCTTCTGGTTAAAAATTCGGCCAATGGTAAAATGAACACCTTATTTTGGCAAAAACCAGATGTGGCCACTGATGGGGAGTCTGCTTATGGCTATGTGATCTATCGGTTCAATCTCGATGAAAAAGTGAACATTAAGGATCCTGGAAAAATCATCTTTATCACCTTTGATGGCGATAAGCTTCAATATACGGATGACGATATCAAGCAGCATCAACAGTACAAATATGTCGTTACAGCTATTGATCGCATGAAAAATGAAAGTAAGCCATCAGATAGCAGGAGTGCTAACGAAGAAATTTAGAATTTGACAAAAAAATGCCTCTTCCTAAATGGCTTTGCTAATGCAATGGGACCATTTTCGGAAGAGGCATCCTGTTTGTGTGATTTTATAATACGTTATTTCCCCTGTCCGTATTTAAATTTTTTGTTGATCGTAACCGGAAGTTTTCCTTTCGGCGTATTTTGCCCCAAAATCGTTTTTACTGCTGCTTTCTGCATGAAGGCATCATTTTGATAAGCCAGCAAAATTGTCTTTGCTTTTTTCGTCGCTTCAAAACCATCCAAAGCATAGGCATTGGTAAATAAGGTCAAGATCGATTTTTTCGCAAATTTCTTCATCAGGCCCTGAACATCTTTATTCAATACCATGGTCGGACGCGGACGAAGTCTCGTGTCATGCACGGCGATAATAAATTGTTTATTTTTCTTGATTTCCTTGGTAATACGTTTGATATCATCCTTACTCATGCTGTCTGTGATGAAATACTGTGTTTCATTCGTCAGCGCACTCGCTAATTCATTCTGGAAAGTCTGATTAGCCGTAATTCCGATATTGATAATAGCGGTAGGTAAATCCTTTTTGAATGATTTTATTTTTTCGGTAGAATTTAATGCTGTGATCGCTGCATTTGACAGTTCGTCAATGAGCTGAACCGCTGAGGCACGATGTAAATCATTGTATAGATTCTGTTGTGCTGTGGCCTGATATTTATCTAAACCAAGCCATAATTTGGCGGCCAGCACTCTTTTAACACGCGCATCAATATCTGCCTGTGCTATGCGTCCCTCTTCAATGGCTTTTAGGATCAAGTCGATCGCACGTTTGCTATTCTCCGATACTTCAAGTAAGTCATGTCCTGCGATAATCGCCTGTACGTCGGCTTCTCCATTTGGGAAAAACTTCTTTACGCCTTTCATATCCATTGCATCGGTGACTGCTAACCCTTTAAAGCCAAGTTCGTTGCGTAAAAGGTCCGTAACGACCTTTTTAGAGATGGAAGATGGCATATTAGGTGTATCGTCCAAACTCGGGATATTCATGTGCGCCACCATAACAGCAGGTGCTCCAGCTTTGATAAGTTCTTTGAACGGATACATTTCCAGGGTATCTAAGCGTTTTTTGTCAAAAGGAAGTTGTGGCAAATCATAATGAGAATCCACATCTGTATCTCCATGACCCGGAAAGTGTTTAATGGAAGCTAATATACCGCCATCCACCATACCGTCCATATACGCTTTTGCTTTCTGGGTTACATTATATTTATTATCACCAAAGGAGCGGATACCAATTACCGGATTTTTAGGGTTATTGTTGATATCCACATCGGGTGCAAAATTGAAATGCATACCTATACGTTGGAAATCTAAGGCAACCTCACGTCCCATGCGATAGATCAACTGATTATCTTGGACGGCTCCTAAAGTCATCTGATAAGGAAAGGACAATGTTGAATCCGGCATACGCATACCTAATCCCCACTCGCCATCAAAAGTCATCATCAAAGGTACCTTGGACAGGGATTGATAGCGATTGAACATATCGACATGACGTACGGGACCGCCCTGAAAAACAACTAGACCACCCAAATGTTCGTCCTGTATCACCTGAGCTACCGAGTCAATATACTTCTGCCCTAGATTGGTGTGTGCTCTAACCAAAAATAACTGAGCGACTTTTTCTTTTGGCGTCAAGGTATTGAATACTGCATCGACCCATTCATGTTGGGAGTTGATGTATTTCACAAAATCTTTTTTATCCTGAGCTTTTAAAAAAGAAATTGTGCCGACTAATGCCAATATTCCCAGACCGAGTTTTTTGAACATAAATTAGTTTGTATAATGTATTTAAAATAGAACTACTAAGAACGTTATTATTTTGGACAATATGAAATTGTTTTTGCAACAATTTCATATAAACATGCACAAAACAGCATTATATTAGGTAGCAAAGCAGAAAAATGCGGCATGCAAATATTGGAAGCAATAGAACATTCGATATATGGAAAAATAACAGCTTTGGAACGCCCCGACCATCCAACGATTGCAATCCAATTGCCGGTTCGACGAGTAATAAAGAACTTTACGAAGAAACAGCTGTGTAGAAAAAGCCTATAATTTAAGCTTTAAAAGCTAAATCAGGTTATATTTTTTCTCTAGAAAGAGCGTCAACTCCATCACATTCTCCAATTCACCTATCGCTTCCTTTTTCCATAGCTTGTCGATAACTAGTAAGAGAAATTGTGTTTCAAGATCTGGATTTTCATAGTTCAGATCTTCAAAAGCACGATGGATAATAGGCTGCACGGGTTTCATAAACTGTTCGTGCTGCTGTTTGGAAAAAGGGTGATGAGACAAACGTTCCTGCAATTTCCAAAATAAGGGTTCGGCGGTAACCAATTTGTTGGGTAGATTGATCATTGTACGCAAGAATTCCTTTGGTTCACGATAGGTCATCATTCCGCGGTGATGCGTAAGAACTTTGCGATAGCCCGATTTAATTAAATAGACGAGCAAGGCATCTTTATTTCCAAAATGTTTAAAGATCAATGCTTCAGAGACCCCGGCATTTTGGGCAATCGTTTTGGTAGAGGTATTCGTATAGCCTTGCTCTGAAAAAAGCAACAATGCTTCTTTCATAATACGCTCTTTTCTACTCAAAACACTTTCTTTCATCTTTTATTTTTTAAATCTATCCCCGTATAGCATCAGATCCTTACACGGTTTTGTTCAGTTGATTTTTTAATTCTACTGCAAATATATCTAATCTTTCCGTTCCCTTGGGGGTATTGTAACTAAAATGATAATAATTCGTAACAAATAGTGCCCTATTTTTGAAAAATAAAATTATATAACCGTCAACTGTACATTAAAACATATTTCCGTCGCTACCAATGAAGATCAATCTATGGACTGTCTTGCTCCTATTTATTAGCTTATCCTTATTGGGAACAAACGCGCTTGCTCAACAGTATATTACAGGCAAATTGCTTGATCAGACAACTTCACAGCCCATTAGGGGTGCAAGCATCACCATTATCGCGGTAAAAGATTCCAGTAAATCTCAGGTACCTACAGACATATTGGGCAAGTTCAGCAGCGCAGCACTTTCCAACGGTGATTATCTGGTCACAGTACAACCGATGGGCTATACCATGGATCTCCGTCGGGTAAAGCTCATAGGCAAGACCGTCGACCTAATTTTTAAACTCAGCAATGCAGAAATTGTATTGGATGAGATCAATATTTCCTCGAGCAGTATACAAGTTAAAGGAGATACCCTTGAATTTGACACCAAGAAATATATTACACAGGATTTTGCCGATGCCGACGAATTGGTAAAGCAGATTCCTGGCGTTGAAATTGATGATGATGGCAACGTCAAAGCACAGGGTGAGCCAGTCAATAAAATTATTATTGACGGTCGTGAGTTCTTTAGTACAGATCCTAAGGTCGCCTTAAAAAATCTTCCGGCTGATGTTATTTCCAAAATCCAGATTATCGATGACAAAACCGAGCAGGCCAAATTTAGTGGTTTTGATGATGGAAAACGCATGAAGGTAATCAATATCGTCACCAAACCCGATAAAAGAAAGTCATATTTTGGCAAGCTCTCCGGTGGAGTCGGTCCTGACCAAAAGTATGCCATAAATACTCAGGTGACCAAAATGAATCCCAAACGTCAGTACTCGATCGACATCAATACCAACAACGTCAACCAGCCCAACGGTTTCGCCACCCGGGGAAATACAAGAGGACGTACCGGACAGGGAGTGACAGCGCGCTTTAATGCGGGGTTCAACTATTTGGATCGGTTTTTTGATAACCAGATGGACTTCAATGCGAATTATACCTACAACTATACGGACAATACTATCCTCAGCCAAAGCAAAACAGAATATACTGCGGGTAATCGGGCCAACCAAACCAACAATCAGGATCAAATAAACAGCATCTACAGCAACAATCATGCTTTCTCTATCCGCGCGAACTGGAAAATAGATTCCATACAGAAACTGGACTTTCAACCTAATTTTTCCTATCAGAGTAACGACAGAAATACACGTTCCAAAGGCAATACCCTATTAAATCTTGCCGAGATACTCAATAGCTCTGACCGTAAAAATAACAGTTTTGGAGAAAATTTTAACTGGGGCGGAGACCTTACTTACATGCGGAGACTCAATAAACCTGGCCGCACAATCAGTTTTAATATGAATGGCTCTTTTAGCAGCAACAAGAGACATGCGGAGAATTTTGCACTAAATTCCTACTATAAAGATGGACTGTTTAACCGCATCGACACCGTCAACAATAGGAATTATTCCATTGGTGATAATAATGGTTTTCGTTCCAAGGTGGCCTATACAGAGATGCTGGGTAAATACTCCCGCTTACAGGGGAACTATACTTTTCGAAATACGGCACGCTATTCGGACCGCAAAACTTACGAATTTCTGGCCGAAACAGGTCAGTTAGGGGAATTAAAAAACCGTCTTTCCAATGAATTCCGAAATGACTTTGTTTACCATAGCGGTGGTGCCTCCTACCTATTTAACAAAAAAGATAGCATTAGATTTCAGATTGGCTTAGATTATCAGACAGCTGCCCAGGTAAATGACAAATTATTCCCCAATATACTGACCACAAAGAGCCACTTTAACAGTCTGTTGCCCAATCTAAATTTCCAATATAATTTTAATAAGGATACACGCGTCGAGTTTCGGTATAATGCAAAGACCAATACTCCTTCTATTGAGCAACTGCAGGATTTTATAGACAATCAAAATCCACTGCGCATTAGCTCGGGAAATCCGGATCTTAAGCAAGAATATGACCACAACGTCGTGCTTCAGTTTAGATCCATCAATAAAGGAACAGGTAGAAGCTTCACCTCTGAGCTTACAGCAGATTTTATTGAACATAAAATATCAAATACCATTTTCACTACAGACTCAGCCTTTACAATCACCGAGGACGTTGTACTGGGGCCAGGGGGGCAATACATTAGGCCCGAAAATTTCGATGGTGCCTATAACCTCAAATGGCAAAATGGCCTTGGATATCGATTTGAGCCATTGAAACTTAACTTCAACCTCAACAACAATATGTATTTCAACCAGAATTACACCTTATTGAATCTGGAAAAGGTCGATGCGCAGACCTATGGGATGAGTCAACGCGTCGGCGTAAATACAGCATTCAGCAAAGATGTTATCATCGGTTTGGATTACAATGGAAATATAGCATTCTCCAAGAACTCAGCAACGGAAAAATCAAATTACTCGGTTTATAGACATACCATAGGCAATTCTATCGCGTTGACGCTACTAAAAACATGGATACTCAATTCGACTTTCAATTACCTTTACAATGGTAGTATCCTGAATTCACCAAGTACAACAAGTTTGTTATGGAATGTCTCTATAGGCAAGAAATTGTTCAAGCGTAGGAATGCCGAAATCAATCTCACGGTTTTTGATCTATTTAATGACAATAAAAACATCAATCAGCAGGTCAGTGATCTTTGGGTACGAGTTTCGCAATCCAACGCCATAACGCGCTATGCCATATTAAGTTTTACCTACCATATCCGGGGACTTGGCAGAAAAGGAGAAATGAAAACCCGTCGTTAATATGCACCATCATCGCCAATCCACGTGGAACACCTCTCAATCGACGGTAAGCATGTAGCCCACTCCTCTGACATTGATAATCTTGATGCGATCATCCTGACTGAGGTATTTCCGGATACGGCTGATGAACACATCCAGACTCCGTCCCGTGAAATACTTATCATGGCTCCAATAGGCTCGCATGATATCCTCCCGCGGTATGACTTTATCTTTTTGTTCATACAGTTTCCGCAGCAGTTCACTTTCGCGGAAAGACAGCTTAAGTACCTCACCCTGATAAGTCAACTGATGTTTTAAGCTATCGAGGCTATAGTCTCCTATCATCAGCTTTTGGCCGAATAACATCTTAGGACTATTTTTCAACAAGGATTCTATCCGCACAACGAGCTCTTCAATCTTAAACGGCTTTTTGACATAATCGTCCCCGCCCAAACGAAATCCCCTCACAACATCCTCTGTCTGCACTTTGGCTGTCAAGAAGATAATGGGCACCTGCGTATCTGATTCGCGTATTTTTGTCGCCAATGTAAAGCCATCCATGACGGGCATCATGACATCGACGACCAAAATATCTGGCCGAGCCGCGGTAAATGCTTCCAAAGCTTCGTGACCATTACTGCAATGGGTAACATGAAATCCATTAGCTTCCAGGCTATCGGCAACGATCATTCCGAGACTTGGCTCGTCTTCTACATATAAAATTTCAATCATAGGGTTGTCATTCAATCAAAATATATTTCGGCCTTGTTTCAAAGACATCTTTCGGATAAATCAGCCTATTTACTGCGCTATAAAAAGCCCTATTTCCGCTCAGAAAAATAAACAATGCTGTTTATTCGTACGGTAATCGGATATTAAAGGTACTTCCTTTTTCCAGCTCACTATCGACGGTAATCTTGCCATCGTGCCTTTTTACCACCTGCTTGACATAAGCAAGCCCCAAACCAAAGCCCTTTACATCGTGCAGATTACCAGAAGGAACCCGAAAGAACATATCAAAAATCTGATTATGGTATTCTGAAGGAATTCCCTTACCATTATCTGTAATACGAATATGGACATTTTCTTTCATTTCCTTCACTTCCACTTCAATATAAACCTGCTGTCCAGCGTATTTTATCGCATTTTCCAATAAATTATTGATCACATTCTTTAGATGGGCTTCGTCGCCATTGATCCGTATTTCACTTGGAACAGCAATAAGCTTAAAGTCCACTTGCTTAATTTTATTCAGCTGAGCAACTTCAATGGCTCCCTTCACCATGGCGACAAGATCGAAGTCAGTACGTTGCAAAACAATGCCCCTTGTTGCATCGATATCCATTTGAAGTACTTTTTCAATCATATTGGATAGATGTTCCAGTTCTTTTTTGGAGATATTCAGATAGCGATTCATCTTTTCCCTATCATCCTGTACACCATACAACTGTATCGCTTCTATGGCTGCCATGACTGTAGATACCGGTGTTTTGAGTTCATGTGTCATGTTATCAACGAAGTTCTTACGCAGCTCGGCCATCTTATTTTGGTTGAGAATGGTTTTCATCAAATAGAAGAACGTCCCGAGCAGCAGTCCAATCAAGAGCAGTGAGATGAGCAGCTGCCAGCTTAAGCTATACAGCAGATACTTCCAATCCTCCTGAAACTTGATCACAAGAAATTCATTTTTTAATGGGTTGACCATCATGGGCCTTGTCCAAGCAAGATTTGCTTCGCGGTACTTACGGCGCGCATCTTTGATTTGATCGTGTGGAATCGTGACAATAGCCATTTCAAATGGTACTGAAATGCTCTTATTGTTCAGGGATTCTTTAAACTTTCTTTCGATTAAATTCAGGTTGGCTTTGTTCATCTCAAAGTCGCGGAACAGAAAGGGCGGAACAATTGCGCCTTGCCCTTCCCGGTCTTTGGGAAACATTTTCTCCCGTCTGTTGTGGATCTCGCGATCAAATCGCTCTGTTTTAGGACGTTCGGTACTTACACGTTGTAGAGCCTTATCCAATTCAGCAGAGGGCACTAAGGTTGAAAGCTCCCGTTTTACATCTTGCAGGAGGCGATTCCGATCCGCTTCTGGCCCATCTAACTGCCGATCACCATTGCGTATTTGATATGCCTCCTGGACCGCATTGAAGAGCGAACGCTCAGCGGTAGAAAGAAACAGGTCACGACGATTTGTATAACTTCCATAAAGCCAAACCCCCAGTACTACAGTAATTCCTGCCCCTATTAAAACGATCAAACTGATCAGTAATTTAAATCTTCTACCCATAACTAAAACAAATTTAAATTACTAGATTTGCAATCGCTGTGGTAATTAACCATATTTAACAAAATATAACACTGATTAACAGTTCGCATTGATTACTTTTGCACTATTCAAAAATTAATATGATTAAAGACTTTAAGAGACGTAGTATTCAACTTTTACTTCCACTTTTTACATTGGCCGCTTTTGTTGGTTGTAATAAAGACATTTCGCTCTCATTGGATAGTTCAAGAGATGAAACAATCGGTTTAGTACCAATTGATACGGTTTCCGCCAAAGTTTCGACTTATCAATTGGACGATATTCCGACTTCCTCTACTGGAACAATGCTCGTTGGAAAGAATAGCAATGCTGTTACGGGCAGCATGAAGTCTACAGCCTATATGCGACTCGGAGTAGGAACGATAAGTAATGCTTCTATTCCAGATGACGCGACCTTGGATTCGGTGACTTTGGTATTAACACCAAACAAATACTCTTACGGCGATACAACGAAAGTACAAAAGATATCGGTACACCGTGTTACGGAAGAAATTACGCAAACACAGATTGATTTAACCAAACCTGCTGATGAACGTCCTGTTTTTGTCACTTCAGCGGCAATCTTCAGTAAGCAAAAGTTTGCCTATGAAAATACGCCATTGGCAGAACTTTCCTTTAAACCACGTATACAATCCGCAGATTCATTATTCTTTAGATTCAACAGTACCATTAGCAATGAGCTATTTACGATGATCAAAAATAATGACAACCGGATTCAGAACAGCACAAGCTTCCAAGAGTATTTCAAAGGATTGGCACTTGTTCCTGACAACGGCAACACGGCTTTGATCGGTTTTAAAGACACCGTATTTCTACAAGTTCACTATTCATTCCTGAATAATGAAGGAACGAAATCTGTTGGTAAGCAATATTTTTCCATTGACAACAAGGCCTATCAGTACAATCAGATTGAAGCAGATCGCTCTGCAACAAAGTTTGCGCCAATGAGCTTAAAAAATCCTCAAATTGCGAGTCAACAAACTGATGGAAATGTATTCTTAGAAGGTTCAACGGGTGTTGTAGCAAAAATTGAGTTTCCAACGTTATTAGAATTGGTGAACAATCCATCAATTGCGGTGAACAAAGCTGAACTCGTCATTGAAGTCCCTAATGGAGCTTCCTCGATTTTTGATCAGCCTCAGAGTTTGGTCTTAATGGTGGCAAGTAATAATGGAAATCCGATTAGTTTGGTAACTTCACCTTATTCGACAACAACACAACAAGCAACATTAGTGCGTGGAAATGATTTTGGTTCGAATGGAACATATACATTCAATCTGATTGAATATTTAACAAAAATTAAAACAACAGCATACAATAATACTTCATTATATCTATCTTTACCGACATCGGGTTTGTTTTCAACTGGAAATAGGTTAATATTGGCAAAAGATAATGAGAATGATCCGAAAATTAAATTAAACATCCTTTATACTAAATTTCAATAATTTATGAACAAGAAAAATTGGCTACTCGTTTTATTAGCTTTTGTATTTACAGTTACAACTTTCTCTTCTTGTAAAAAAAGTGACGACAGCTCAACCAAATCAGACGAATGGTTTGCAAAAGCTGCTTTTAAAGGCCCACAAACTTCATCTGCTGCTAGCTTTTTGATAAATAATGTTGCATATGTCACTACTGGTCTAGCAAGTAATGCTGGTGGTAAGCCTTTCCGTGTGAAAGACACGTATGCGTATGATGCAGCATCAGATACTTGGGCTGAAAAAGCGCCTTTCACAGGTGTTGAGAGAAACGGTGCCATCGGTTTTTCCATTGGTAATATCGGTTATGTTGGTGGTGGAAATGACGGAACAAACAACCTAACAGATTTCTACAAATTTGATCCTACAGCTAACAGCGGAAAAGGTGCTTGGTCAAGCATTGCTCCACTTCCTATCGCTTTGTCTAATGCAGTAGCTTTCACTTTAAACGGTGCGGCTTATGTTGGAACAGGTGAAACTGTAGTTAATGGTGGAACAACAAATACAAATGAGTTCTACAAATATGATCCAGCTGCTAATACTTGGCAAGCAATCAGTGATGCTCCATTTTCAGCGAAAAGAAAAGCAGCTTTCTCTTTTGTTGTCAATAATGTAGCCTATGTAGGTGGTGGTATCTCTAATGGTTCTTACCCAAAAGATTTCTATAAATTTGATGGTAGCAAATGGACTAAATTGAACGATCTAAATAGAGCAGATGATTCATATACTTACGATTTGACTCGTTCAAATGCTTCTGCTTTCGCAATCAATGGTACTCCATTCGTTGTTGGCGGTTACAAAAATGCCGTAATCAACAGCACATGGAAATATAATATTTCTGGTGACTACTGGACAAATGACAACGGCGCTTTTGCTGGTTCAGCACGCCAAGATGCTGTTGGTTTCGCTGTAGGAAATAACGGTTACATCACTACTGGACTTAATGGTTCATCTCGTTTTGACGATACTTGGATGTTTACTCCGATTTATTAATCGAAATAAAATCAATATAAAGAAAGGAATGGAGTTTCAAACTTCATTCCTTTTTTTTGCTTCAAATATTTTGTTTCTATTGGTTAAAAAAGATTTCTAGCTCCCTTTTATGGCTGTCCGCTATAGCGAAATAAGTCATCAATAATAGATACATCCAGCTACTATTTACTAATATAGGGCAACTCTCTTGTTTTTCATTAATTGAGGCGCACCTGACGAGAGATCTGCTCGTCATAATGTTTCTCTCCATGCAGTTTTAAAAGCTTCCGATACAGTTTTAAAACCGATCTGTCTCAGCCCCGGGCCGCATTTATAAAAAAGATGGAATTGAAAACCTCATACGATAACATCCATACTTCAAAGAAGAATGGGGCGCAATAAAAAACCTTGTCAGATAATTCTGACAAGGTTTCCATTTTATTCGAATGTGCAATACTGTCTGCCTCACAAAGGAGGATCAAGATCTAAAGTTCATTTATTTTTCAACTGTCTTGATCTCGAATAATGTATTCCATAACTTCCCTGTTATAAAGAGACGCTTTCCAGCTTGGTCGTAAGCAATTCCATTCAATTCATTGTCATAAGCGGAAGTATGCTCATAGATACCCACAAGATTAATCCGTCCTTCTACCGCTCCTGTTTGCGGATTGATTATAACAATAACATCTTTTTGATAGACATTTGCGTAGACTTTGCCGTCTATATATTCCAGTTCATTAAGTTCATCCACTGGTCCAGCTTCATCGTAAACTCCGATAGCGTTTAGCTCCTTACCGGTCGTTGCATCTAAAAAGAACAATTTATTGGATCCATCAGACTTTATCAAATGCTGCCCGTCGTAGGTCAAGCCCCACCCCTCTTTGCTATTTTCATATTTAAAGGAACTTTCCTTTACAAACGAGTTTTTATCAAAGACATATCCTTCTCCCTGTTGCCACGTTAACATAAATAACTTATTACCTACCAATGTCATTCCTTCGGCAAAAGTCTTTTCATCAAATTTGATTTCCTTGAGTACTTTACCTGTTTTTAGGTCGACCTTTCTCAAGTTTGACTCACCATAACGGCCATTAGATTCGTAGAGAATGCCATCAGCAAACTGTAGCCCTTGTGTAAAAGCAGTCGTATCGTGCGGGTATTTGTTGACAACCTCAAAACCATAGTTCTTCGCATTTTCAGGTACAACATAAAATGTACTTGAAACAGAATCGGGTTTTCCAGCATTGTATACCAAGGCGGAAATATTACGTGTACCATAGGCCATGTCTTTGGTATCTACCGTAATTGCCGTAGTATCAGTTGATGACCCCACATGTTTATCATCGACAAAATAAGCGACAGAGTCCATTGATACTGATTCAAATTTCAATTTCAACTGGACTTGAGCACCTTTTAAAACAGCTTGATTTGCTCCAGGGGATGCAAATTCCAAACTTGATTTTTTTGACTTACAAGAAGCAAAAGCTAGCGCTGCAATTGCCATAAAATAAGTGATTTTTCTCATCTATGTATAATTATTTATAAGTACGTATCCTTAGCTATCCCAAAACGCATCTTTGATATGGTTGAGTACTGTTTTGGGGGATCTTGTTATTGCGACAACATCAAATCTGACTTCACCGACATAACCTGTTTTAAGGATATAAGCCTGTGCTGCACGAATTAGCAATCGCTGTTTTTTGCGATCTACAAATTCGTAGGGTTCGCCGAAATCCGTTCCCGACCGTGTTTTTACTTCAACGAATACCAAGGTATCCCTGTCCACGACAATCAAATCTACTTCTAAATTCTTAAATCGCCAATTTCTTAACACTATTTTATAGCCTTGCTCCACGAGGTATTCCATGGCCATTTGCTCACCCCATTCGCCCGTTTCAAGATGCTTGGCCATATCAAGTATTACTTAACAATCGTATTTCCCAGAAAGCCTCCCAAGAGCCGTTCGGCTTCTTTAAGTTTCTGATATTTAAAAATAAGGACTTCTAGGTTTGCCACATCTTGTTCATGTTTCATTTCTTCACGAATATGATGCATTTCTGCCTCAATCTTACGCTTCTTGATCCGATAGATCGCTGTAACAACAAGTTGTTTTAAATGCTCATATTCCTGCGTTACATAAATTTTACGCTTATCGTCATTCCAATTTTCGCTGAGCGAATATTTGCTGGCAACACTATTAATCGCCAAATCGGATATTGTTGTATCCGAATTCGAATAAAACTGCTTGGCATCTGGAATTTCGTAATTTTCTGCAGCATCTCTATAGACTTTTAAAATATAGGCCGCAGCTTTATCCTTAAATTCTATGTCGCTGATATTTCCCAGTAGCAGTCCTGCAACGGGAATATCCCCATCACCTTCCCAGGTTGCCAGATAATCCCCATAGTTGATTAGAATACGGACAATCTCTCGTTCCTGAAGAATTTCCGAAGTCAGTTGTACCGGTTGTTCGACATTCGCCATAGGAGCTACTCCCCCTCTTTCATCATCTGTCATGAAGAAATCCGGAGGTGGACCATCCATCCCAAAAGGTGGCATCCCTGCATTAGGCGGTGGGCTCTGAGGTTTACGAGCAGCATCCTTATCCGCCTTCTTTGCCCTATTGAGCCTAATCTTGTTGAGTTCTGCCAATAAAATGCGTTCTTCTATATCCAAAAGGCTGCTACATTCCCGGATAAAAACAGAAACCTTAATTTCATCGGGAATCAATGCAATACTCTCGACGACATCACGGATTACCGAAGCCCTTTTTATTGGATCGTTATTGGCATCGCGAAGCAGAATATTCGTTTTGTAGAAAATAAAGTCCTGCTGATTGGATTTGACATAATCTTTAAAAGCCGTGGCACCAAACTTTTGAACATAAGAGTCGGGGTCATTACCGTCGGGAAAAAGCAGCACTTTAACGTTTAAGCCTTCTTCGAGCAGCATATCTGTACCGCGTAGGGAGGCTTTGATCCCTGCTTCATCCCCATCATAAAGTATGGTCACATTCTTTGTAAATCTGGAAATAAGCTTGATCTGACCTGTTGTCAAAGACGTTCCCGAGGAGGAAACAACATTTTCGACTCCAGCTTGATGTACCGAAAGAACATCGGCATAGCCCTCTACCAAGTAGCAATTATCCTCTTCCATAATTGCTTTTTTGGCAAAATTCAATCCATACAGCACATCGGATTTATGGTAGATTTCGCTTTCGGGAGAGTTTACATATTTGGCGACCTTTTTATCCGTCTTTAGTGTCCGACCGCCAAAGCCAATTACACGCCCTGTCAGGTTATGAATCGGAAACATGACCCGGCCACGGAAACGATCATATAAAGATTTATCATCACGTTCAATAGCCAAACCACTTGCAGCCAAATAATCTGGGTGAAAACCAGCTACCTGTGCTTTATCGACCAATGCAGTCCATTCTTCAGGCGAATAGCCCAATTCAAATTTTTTGATGATATCTTCTCGGTAGCCACGCTCCTTGAAATAGTTGAGTCCGATGACCTGACCCATTTCAGTTTTCCAGAGTTGTTCGGCAAAGAATTTACTGGCCCAAGCACTTAGGACATATAGACTTTCCCGTTTATCCTGCGCAGCAAGCTGGGCAGGAGAACGCTCGATTTCTTCAATTTGAATCGAATATTTATCGGCTAAATAACGGATCGCTTCCGGGTAAGAGAACTTTTCCAGTTCCATGACGAATTTAAGGGAATCTCCACCAACACCACAACCAAAACACTTATAGATACCCTTTGCAACTGAAACGTGGAAGGAGGGCGTCTTTTCATGGTGAAAAGGACAATTTCCAATCAGAGAAGTTCCCCGTTTCTTTAAATCAACGAAGTCCCCCACCACCTCTTCTATCCGTGCTGTTTCCAGTACTTTATCAATAACTTCCTGCTTTATCAAACCGTTTCTTTTTTAATGTAAAATTAGAATAAATCTTTTGTATCTCCACTACGAAATGGTATTGGGATCAAGTGATTTTGATGAATGATTATCAAAAACAGCGATTTGCAGATAACATTATCCAAACATTGTATAATACTGTATCGGGCAAAAAGATTGCATTCTTAGGCTGGGCATTCAAAAAAGACACCAATGATACGCGTGAATCTGCAGCGATTTATGTTGCAGATTATCTATTGAGTGAACAAGCTGAAATCACGGTCTATGACCCCAAAGTGTCTGCTGAACGCATCTATGCCGACCTAGATTATCTGAATACGCGCTCTTCGGAAGAAAACCGAGCTTTGGTAAAGGTTGTCAATACCGCCTATGAGGCTTGCAATGATGCACATGCAATTGCAGTATTGACTGAATGGGATGAATTTAAGCATTATGATTGGGCCAAAATTAAGGAGCATATGAAAAAACCTGCATTTGTGTTCGATGGCCGTAAACTATTGAACCGTAAGGAACTTGAAGACCTTGATTTTAAATATTACGCGATAGGCGAGTAATCAATATATAGCTAAAAAGAACCCTCAGCATATAGTCGCATAAGTGTATGCGACTATAACTGAGGGTTTTGTTTGTGCCTGTTGTCAACGCGTAAGGAAAGAGAGATGAAACACAAGCGATGCAACAGGACTTTTTATCTTAATTATTCAGCATTCCATAAAACTCATTCATGTAATAAGATTCTTGGAGTGCATCCCTGAAATTCTGCCATTGTTCTTCATCAAATGAAAATACGATATCTGGATAAGGTGTTTTCATAATCAACCGAAATTCACCATCTGGGAATGTGCTAAAAAAGAGCTCATCACCATTACTTTTCGTAATATTCAAGAAATCGAAGAATTTATTCCTCGTAAATGTCAGTACAAAACTTTGTTGCCAGATATAATATGTTTGACACTTATGGCAAACACTAATATGGGTATCTCCTCTTTGGCTTAGAATTTTTGTGTCACACATACTATCTACATTTATTTAGACTCATTATAAATAATATTCAAATGTAAGAATAGTTTTTAGAATAACAAGTACCTGAACAAAAAAAAGGCGATATATTTCTATATCGCCTTTTTTTAATTAGAGAGCATTAGTTCAAACCTCTCTTTTTCAATAGATATTTTGGATCTGGATCTGCACCTCTAAATGTACGGTACATTTTAGCAGGATCATCAGTACCTCCTTTTTCAAGGATATTTTTACGGAAAGAATCCGCTGTCACTTGATCATACAATGATTTTTCCTTGAAAGCTGCAAAGGCATCTGAATCCAATACTTCAGACCAGATATAGGCATAATAACCTGCAGAATATCCACCAGCGAAGATATGTTGAAAATATGTACTTCTATAGCGCGGAATAATAGCATCAATAATACCTATCTTTTTCATTGCTGTTTTTTCAAAGCCATTAATGTCTTTTGAAATTTCTTTTGTGGTAGCATGATAATCCATGTCTAACAACGCGGCAGAAAGGTATTCAACCGTTGCAAATCCTTGATCAAAGGTACCGGCCTTTTCCATTTTTTGAATCAATGAATCTGGCATTGCTTCTTTGGTCTTATAATGCTTAGCATATGTTCTTAACACCTCTGGATCTGCTGCCCAATTTTCCATCACTTGTGAAGGTAGTTCAACAAAGTCACGGGGTACAGAAGTTCCGGCCATAGAGCGGTATCTCACATTGGAAAGAAGACCATGCAGAGCATGTCCAAACTCATGGAATAAAGTAGTCGCTTCATCAAATGTCAACAAGGCAGGATTTTTTCCCACTGGTTTTGTGAAATTGCATACGATGGAAATTACTGGTGCAACACGTTTGCCATCTTTTGTCGACTGGTTACGGTAAGAAGTCATCCAGGCTCCCCCTCGTTTTGACTCACGTGGGAAGAAATCGGCATATAGCAGACCTAAATGAGAACCGTCTTTGTCTTTAACTTCATACACTTCCACATCTTTATGGTAAGTTGGTACATTGTTTAAGGCTACGAACGTCAAACCATATAATTTATTAGCTACAGCAAACGCACCTTCACGAACTGCAGGAAGACTCAAATAAGGTTTAATTTCGTCCTCATTCAATGCGAAACGTTTTTTGCGAATAATTTCTGTATAATATCTCCAATCGTAAGGGGCCACAGCAAAATTACCTCCTTCAGCCTTTATTTCCTTTGCTATATCTGCTTCTTCACCTTTTGCTTTAGCGAGAGCTGGAGTCCAAAGTTTATTTAACAGTGCATAGACATTGGTCGGATTCTTCGCCATTGATTCCTCTAGGACATAGGCCGCATGTGAAGAATAACCTAATAATTTTGCTTTTTGAAGGCGAAGGTTTACAATTTTTTGAATGATCGCCTTGTTATCGTTGGTGTTATCTTGATTACCGCGTAGCTGATAAGCCTCCCAAAGTTGCTTTCTCAGTTCACGATTTTTTGCATATTGAAGAAAGGGCATAATGGAAGGATTCTGTAAAGTAAACACCCACTTATCCTTCTTTCCTTTTGCTACGGCTTCTTCAGCTGCTGCCGTTTTCAACGATTCAGGCAAGCCTTCCAATTGGCTCGCAGAATCAACGACCAGTGTATAAGCATTGGTTTCAGCAAGCAAATTTTGTCCGAATTGCGTTGTTAATGTTGAAAGCTCAGCATTAATTTTTTTCATTTTTTCCTTATCAGCATCCTTTAAATTCGCTCCGGAACGTACAAAACTCTTATAGGTTTCCTCCAACAGTTTATTGTCCTGTTCGTCTAATCCAAGTGTATTTCGACTGCTCCAAACTGTTTTGATACGGTCAAATAGTTTGGTATTCATCGAAATTTCATCAGAATGACTCGATAAGATGGGAGCCAAATCTTTTGCTATCGCCTGAATACTGTCATTTGTATTGGCACTATTTAGATTATAAAATACAGTAGATACATTATTCAATAATCCACCTGCATTTTCCAGGGCGACTATCGTATTTTGAAATGTTGCTTTATCCGAATTGTTGACTATCGTGTCAATTTCCAAATTGTGTACTTTTATCGCTTCATCAAAAGCTGGCCTAAAATGCTCTGTTTTGATCTTGTCAAAAGGCGGTACATTAAATGGGGTTTCGTAAGCCAATAAAAGAGGATTATCTGTCATCACTTTTTTTTCCTCACAACCAACAAATGCAGTTGCCACTATCGCAAAAAATGGCAAAAGTTGTCTTTTCTTCATATTATCTGATTATTCCTGATTTTTTTTCAAAGATAATAAAATTAGGCAAATGGTCGGCCTTGTTAGAGAGGGGTTGCAGAAGAACATAAAAACCGTCATCGTATTGTAAAACAAAAACTTATTCATAAACCTTGTTAAAAATAATCTGTCAATTTGAGTAAAAATATTTTAATGAGCGATATTAACCGTTTCTTTTGGAGATGTGCGGGGGTACATCAAGAAACTCTTGAAAAATATCCGGAAGAGCATAGTAAGTACACAGCCATAGGTGCTACTATTTTTTTTACGGGATTGTTTGCCAGCCTTTCGGGTGGCTATGCCATGTATTTCGTATTTAGTGGAGGGGCATTTGACTGGCTTTTGGCCATTGTATTTGGCATCATTTGGGGTTTAGCGATATTCAATATGGATCGCTATATTGTACTCAGTATAAATAAATCAAAAAGCGGCCTTATGCAGCTTATGCAGGCTCTTCCTCGAATTTTATTGGCAATTTTGATTGGTTTGGTTATCTCTAGGCCGTTGGAGTTAAAAATCTTCGATAAAGAGATTCGAGAAAACCTCCGTGTACGTTTTCTCGCAGATCAACGCGCTAAAATCGACACGCTCAACAGTACGTTCAATAAGAAATATGCCAATGAAGTTTCGCTTTTAAAAGCGATTACGGTCGAACGTGATTCATTAGAAGCCAGTATTAAAAATGACCGTACAAAATTGAATTACGAGATATTCGGTAACAAAACAACTGAAACATCCGGTGTCATGGGCTATGGCCCTTATGCCAAAATGAAAGAAGAAGAGCTGAAGAAAAAAGAGGGCTATTTGGACACTTTACGGAACAAGATAACGACCCAACAAAACGCAATACGTCAGAAACAGAAATTTGAAGGGATATTGGACCAAAAAGTCTTATCCAACGCTTCTTTGGACAGCGCTGTCAATGTCGCTGGTTTTGCAGACCGCAACTCTGCGCTGGGCAATCTAAGGTACGATGCCAATGGAAAGGTCAACGAATCCAATGCAAATGCTGTGTTTTTTATTGCGCTGCTTTTTGTCTTCCTCGAATGTCTTCCGGTAATCGTCAAGCTCTTGGCAGGAAAGGATCCTTATGACAACGAAGTCCAAAACCAAAGGACTATTCATGATTACGAATCAGACAGCAATGTCACTGTTCAAAAAGAGGCTGTAGATCGTTTAAAGGATACGTATGTGGATGTTTCCATCAATAAACGGATGAAAGAGCTTTAGTAGAACCTCTAGCATAAGTTAGTAGAACAGGCTTTGCTTTGCACGGTTAAAAATTATAAACGGGCTTACCTTTCGGCAAGCCCGTTTTTGTTAATCTTCCGCATCTAAAAATTTGGAATCGATCTGTTTATTTGCTTTGGCTCCTAAACGTTTTAATTTCTCCACTTTTCCGATCACGTTCCCAGCGCCTGTAGAGAGCTTTTTAGTTGCATCTTCATGGCTTTTTAATGCGCGCTCCAACTGATTTTGCACCTGTTCCATATCGTTCAGAAAGCTCACAAACTTATCGTAAAGGCTCCCCGCTTCTTTCGCTATTTCAATTACATTCCTGGTCTGACGTTCCTGCTTCCAGATACTAGCGATAGTACGCAATGTCGCCAACAATGTCGAAGGGCTAACGATGACAACCTTACGATCCCAAGCATCGCTGAATAGATCCGGTTTTTCAGCGACGGACATACTCAATGCAGATTCGATCGGCATAAACAGCAATACAAATTCTGGCGATTCTATACCATATAACTCGTGATAGTTTTTTGCGGAAAGTTCTTTCACGTGATTTTCCACAGACTGTACATGTTGTTTTGCGAAAATTGCGCGGTCCTCATCCGTCTCAGCATTGACCCAACGTTCGTAGGCAATCAGCGAAACTTTTGAATCTACAATCAGATGTTTATCTTCAGGAAGGTCGATAATCGCGTCGGGTTGCATTCTTCTTCCTTCGGCATCCATCAGAGAGACCTGTAATCTAAATTCGCGATCGCGCATAAGTCCCGAACGCTCTAAAACCCGCTCTAAAATTACCTCGCCCCAATTGCCCTGCTTTTTGGTATCCCCTTTTAATGCCTTGGTTAAGCTATTGGCTTCGTCTTTAATTTTAAGACTCTGTTCGACCAGCTGAAGGACAACTCCCTTTAAAGAATTTCTTTCCGCGGCCTCTTGATTGTAATTTTTATCGACTTTCTCTTCAAACAATTTGATTTTTTCCTTCAATGGATCCAAGATCAAGCCCAGGGAACGATGATTGGTCTCTGTAAACTTTTGTGTCTTCTCTTCCAATATTTTATTGGCAATAACCTGAAACTCATTGTTGAATTGTCGTTTAATCTCTGCGATTTCATTCTTCTGTTCCTGAAATTTATCGAGCTGCGCCTCATAAAAAGAACGTGTACTCTCTAAAGACCGCTCTGCGACCAGAAGATTCTCCCGTTCCTTATCCAATTCATTTTTTAGCATAAGACGTTCTTCCAGCAAACTTTGTTCCCGCTGTTGCGATCTAGCAAGCTCAATTTTTAGTGTTTCAACCTCTTTACTGTACGCAGGACCGGTACTGGTATCGGTATTCTTTTTTAGTACCAATACGATCAAAATGACCAATAACAATACGATTCCCGCAAAGAAAAATATTTCCATGATTTGTATTTTCTGAAGATGGTGTATGCTTACCTGAGCAGGTCTATTTTGCCATCACTGCATTTAACTAAACCTATAACGTCTCAATCTTAATGAATCGGCACCACTAAAAAACAGATAACTCCAATCTGTTATCAGTTTGCACGATGTATTACACACTTCTCTATGGTAAGGCGTAATACCAATGTCCCCACTTAGTGGTACATTATTGTAACTTTTGGTGTGTTTTCCACCATAGATCAGGCATTTCACCTGAAATAGCCAATTGGTAGTCTTCATAACGGCAAGGCACGAGGTAATAGCGTTCATTGACTGATTTAGATCCAAAATAAGGCACTTGAATCCACCAGCGGTCTGATTTTTTACTTTTCACAAAGACCAATTCATGCTCTTCATTTTCCAGTGTCGTGCGATAAATGATATAAGATGATTTGGGGTACAGTGGCGTATCTTGTTTGCGGTTATAGTAACCATCAATAAAGCACCAGATCATTTGGGAGACCAACATAGCCGTCTGCTCCATTGGATCAAATGTTGGATTGAATTCATAAAAACCGATGGAAGAACATTTATCCGACATCCCGGCATAGCGGGCGAGTTGACAAGCTTCATCGCCAAATAAACCATTGGGCATTGCATTGGCATTTCCAGGTGCTTCAGAGGCCCGAATGGCTCCTATGTCAAAACTAATTAAATCCGCTGCTCGGATCAAAGGCTCTGATTGGTCCATTTTACCGGCAATCATACCGACTCGTGTTGCATTAAAAAATAGTTTATCATACATATTGATAGACTCTTTACTTACGAGATAGGTTTGATAGGCTATGGCATTTAAATTGAATAAATAGTCCGGCTGGTGCAAGATAATATGGTTCACATAAGATCGGGAATTCAGGCTTACATTTTCAGCATTTTCCTCATCAAGGTCAAAACGAGCATCTATAATTGCCAGCTCTATCTTTCGCTCTAAGTTTTGATACCCCAAATATTGTGCATAGGTAAGGTCCTGTCCACCACCAATGATAATCGGAAGAATATTTTCTTTGACCAGTTCTTCTACGACAGATTTTAAAGCGATATAGGTATCTTGAATTGTATTACCGGCTTTGATATTTCCCAAATCAACGATATTCATCTTATAATCGCCCTGATATAGCGCATAGAGATGTTTTCGTACTGCATCCGGCGCCTTATCCGTTCCGTTATTATTCATGGATGCACGGTCTTCCTCCACACCGACAATAGCCAATTGAGGCTGTTTATCCACTTCCCAGCTCGGAAAATCTATTTCATAGGCTTGAATAATGTTCCCTAGTTGAGAACTCAAGAACCCATGCTCAGGAGCAAAACCTGTAATTGAAATCGGGCTAAAGAATACGGACAGTGATGACATAAGCTATAATTTGTAAAATTTCCTATTTGTTCTGAAAACGACTGTTTTAATTGGACTGAAAGAATCTACCTTGGCTTTCATGGCGTTTGATACCCGCGAAAGCATGAAGGTTTTCAGGATGCAATTCACACAAATATCCATTTATTAACTAACTTTTGAAAACATTATTTTTAACAGTATCTTTATCAAGTGATATTAATAACTGGAGGAACAGGTTTTTTAGGGTCTACACTAATCAGACAGTTGATAGACCAAGGAATTGACGTCATTGCCATCAAAAGAGCTCAATCGACTATTCCGGCCTCGTTGTTATCGTCTTCGTTGGTCCAATGGATCGACGCTGATATCAACAATTATTTTGAATTAGAAGATGCTCTTGATGGGGTTACTAAAGTATTCCATTGTGCAGCATTGGTTTCCTACCAAAAGAAAGACGCTAAGGCACTCTTTAAAGTGAACGTGGAAGGAACGACAAATCTGGTCAATCTTTGCCTTGAAAAGGGTATTCGCCTACTTCATGTCAGCTCGATCGCAGCTTTAGGGACAAATCGAGACAACCTTCCGGTATCCGAGAAAGACCATTGGGAACACAATTCATTGACATCGAACTATTCGTTATCAAAATATCAGGCGGAGATGGAGGTCTGGCGTGGCATTACCGAAGGTTTAAGTGCAGTTATTGTCAACCCCTCAGTAATTTTAGGTGCTTCGGCAAACGAGAAAGGCTCTGGCGCTATTTTTTCGATGATCAATAAAGGTCTACGATTTTATCCGAAAGGAAGTGTCGGCGTTGTTGACGTTGAAGATGTTGCTGCAATCATGATTCAATTAATGGGAAGAGATGATATCACGGCTGAGCGCTATATCATCAATCATCTCAATATAAGCAACAAGGATCTGCTGAGCGTGGCAAGTGTATTAATGAATAGGCCTGAACCGACAATCGAAGTTTCTGAAACCTTACTCCAAATTGCCTCTACTGTTTCCAGCATGCTTTCCGTATTTAAAAAATCGGATACGACATTGACAAAGGAAACAGCGGCAGCGTCAAGTGCCAAATTGCAGTATTCCAACGCTAAAATCCAGGAACTTCTAAACCACAGTTATCGACCTTTGGAACAAACGCTAAAGGAAATTGCAGATTTATATAACAAACAGTAAAACTATAACATAACAAACAACCAAACCTTGAAACCGTCGGAAACCTACCGATATCGGAGATCTGCATTCAGCGCTATTGCTCACGATCGTTTCATAAAAAAATAACAAGATGAAAAACTATTACATCATTGATTTCGATAGTACATTTACGCAAGTAGAGGCACTTGATGAACTTGCACGGATCTCCCTTGAGAACCATCCGGATCGCGAATCTATCTATCACGAAATTGAGCGGTACACCAATCTTGCCATGGAGGGTAAACTATCTTTCCGTGAGGCTTTGGCTGGTCGCGTCAAACTTTTAAATGCCAACAAATCTCATCTGGATAAACTTGTTTCACATCTTAAGAAAAAGGTTTCAACCTCTTTTTCCCGAAATCGTGAATTTTTCAAGAAACACGCCGACACCGCATGGATTGTTTCAGGAGGTTTTAAGGAGTTTATTACTCCTGTTGTTACACCATATCATATCAAGACTGAAAATATCTATGCCAATACATTCAGATTTGATGAAGAAGGTAATATCATCGGTTTTGATGAAGAGAATCCATTATCAAATGAAGGTGGAAAAGTGCAATTATTAAAACAGTTAAATATTGAAGGAAGACTATTTGGCATTGGTGACGGTTATTCAGATTTTCAACTGAAAGAATCGGGATTAATTGAAAAATTCTTTGCATTTACAGAGAATATCCAACGTAAAAGTGTCACTGAGAAAGCAGACTTCATCACACCTAGTTTTGATGAGTTCTTATATGTAAATGATCTGCCCCGTGCAATATCCTATCCTAAAAACCGTATCCTTTGTTTGATCGTGGGTGATGTACCAGAAATAGCGGCTCATATCTTAAAAAGAGACGGTTTTTCTATCCGCACAAAAGATACCTTCGAAGAAAAGTATGTGAAAGATGTAGGGATGCTTCTATTGGGGGACAATATCGATATCAGTGATGAGCAACTCCAACATGCTGACAAATTAAAAACGATCGGATATTTGGGTGATATCAGAGGGCATATCAATAAGGATATCTGCAATGCTAAAGGTATTGTCGTTTTTGATGATAAGAAAAATAAAAAGAAAAATTCCGAGTTTATACCTCGCCGGATGGCCGATTTTATCAACAATGGTGATACTTATTTAAGTCGCAACTTCCCAAATCTGATTTTACCAAAAGTAAAACAGGTAACGAGATTATTGCATATCCACCAAAACGTTCCCGGAATTATGGCGCAGATCAATAAGGTCTATGCCCAAAATAACATCAATATCGTTGCCCAATTTCTAATGACCAAAAGTGATATTGGCTATGCGGTAACCGATATACAAGGTGAATATGATAAAGATCTATTGAAACAACTCAAACAGATCGACAATACAATTAAGTTCAGAATATTGTATTAATAGCAAGCGGCGGTAAATATGGGCGGCAGCTATTGCCTGCTTAAATTCCGGCTTATAAAACGAGAAATTTATTCAGGCACACTTGCAGTGTGCCTGACTTTTCGCTCAACAACTCTTTTTATACTAAAACATAGATTATGTCCTTACATCAAGATGCCGAATTAAAGAAAGCTGTACTTGACCTACCTCAGAAGGAAAAAGACAAACTCCTTGTACGCCTGATAAGCAAGGACAAAATGCTGATCAAACAATTGCATTTCCAATTACTGGAAAATGCGGACGATTTAGAGGAACGTATTGAAAAACTACGAAAGCAACTGGCGCAATTGTTCGATATTGGTTTAAGTCAAATTGGCAATACGCCACAACACAGTCATTTTATTGCACTTAGCAAGCTGGTGAAACAAGCAAGCGGTTTAGTGAATGAACACGAAAAAGTCACCAAGGACAAAATCAGTGAAGTAGAATTTAGATGCTATATCCTGAAGAGAACCATTGCTGATTACGACAGGCTTTTCGACTCCTCCTATCAGTCTGCCGCCCACAAATTGCATAAATATATAACAGGGCGTATAAAGCATGCGGTGGGTAAATACAGTAAACTTCATGAGGACTTTCAGTTTGACTACCGGGAAGATTTTCAAAATACACTGGATGCTTTTGGTAATACAACACTTAAAAGCTATATTAGTGAACAGAAGATTGACCTCGACCTAAATTAGTCATGAGAAATAGCAAAAACCGCGTTAAAATTGGATCCTTTCATGTTACAGCTTACGAGCAATATAAATTAATTTACTTGGCCACATTATTGGTGTTGCTCGCTTTTGCCTACACCTTTTACCTCGCGAAATAAACTCCTGCACAGATCAATCTGTTATAGCTTTTGAGTTCTCCAAAGTCATGCCTTTCTTAATGAGGGATTCAGCCATTTTTTTACCAAAAAATTTAGTACTTCATACCCAATACTTGATACTATTTCGTTAAATTCGCAATTATTCGAAATTTTTGCTCGTGGGAATTCAAGAAATATTAGAAAAATACAGCCAAAGCGAATCTGTCCAGTCGCTTACCAAGGCTATACAATCCAAAAACCCAAAGATTCAGCTGAAAGGGCTTATTGGATCTTCGGATGCGTTCATAGCCGTATCTTCTTACAACTTACAGGAACGTCCAATGGTCTTTATTTTACCAACTCATGAAGACGCTTCTTATTTTTTAAGTGATCTGGAAAGCCTGTTGGATAAGCAAGTTCTTTTTTTTCCTTCGTCTTATCGCAAAGCTTTTGATTTTACACAAACTGACTCTGCCAATGTATTACAACGTGCGGAGACTTTAAGTTCACTCAACCATACTTCGGAATTACCGAAAATGGTTGTGACTTATCCGGAGGCTATTGCTGAGAAAGTGATCAATCGCAACGATCTGGATAAAAATACGTTGGAAATAACAGAAAACACCGCTCTAAGTATTGATTTCATCAACGAATTTTTGATCGAATATGATTTCGAACGTGTAGACTTTGTGTATGAACCGGGGCAATTTGCGATACGCGGTGGCATTGTAGATATCTTCTCTTTTTCGAATGACCTCCCATACCGTATTGAATTCTTTGGCGATGACATCGAAAGCATACGTACATTTGACATTGAGTCCCAGCTGTCTGTCAAAAAAATCCATAAAGTAACCATTGTACCGAATGTCCAAGCGAAATTCCTGACATCCCAACACATTTCCTTATTGGAATATGTAGATCAGGACGCTACGATCTGGATCAAAGACGCTCAATTTACGTTAGATATTGTAAAAGATGGGTTAAAAAAAGCGGAAAAATTATGGGCGGGGCTAACAGATAAGCAGAAAAAGGATAATCCCGAATGGCATAATCCAGCCTATGAGTTTACAGATGAGAAGAATCTCAATGCCTTATTCTTTGAGTTCCCTATCATCGAATTCGGCAAACAGTTCTTTTATAAAGCTGAGGTAACACTCAAGTTCGATATCCACCCGCAACCTTCGTTCAATAAGGATTTTAATCTCTTAATCCATAATTTCAAGGAGAATGAGGGCCAGCGGATCCAGAATCTGATCTTTTCAGATTCAACCAAACAGGTCGAACGTATCTATACGATTCTAGAAGATCTCGATAAATCAGCGACCTTTATTCCAATTCATAAAGCTTTACGCGAAGGTTTTAGAGACGACAGTTTAAAGTTGGCCTGTTACACGGATCACCAGATATTTGACCGCTATTATAAATATAAACGTAAGAAGGCTTACGAGCGCTCGCAGGCAATTACGCTCAAAGATCTACGGGATCTTAAACCTGGTGACTTCATTACCCATATTGACCACGGTGTTGGTCGCTATGGAGGGTTGGAAAAAGTGGACGTCAACGGTAAATCTCAGGAAATGATCCGCCTGATCTATGCAGACAACGACCTTTTGTATGTAAACATCAACTCCTTAAACCGTATCTCCAAATATTCCGGAAAAGAAGGTACTGTTCCCAAAATGAATAAACTGGGTACCGATGCTTGGGACAAACTCAAAAAGACGACCAAGAAAAAAGTTAAGGATATTGCGCGCGACCTGATCATGCTTTATGCCAAACGAAAGGCCCAGCATGGAAATGCGTTCTCACCGGATAGCTACTTACAGAATGAACTGGAGGCCTCCTTTATCTATGAGGATACACCCGATCAGGAAAAGGCTACTGCCGATGTAAAAAAGGATATGGAATCGCCGCATCCGATGGACCGATTGATCTGTGGGGATGTTGGCTTCGGAAAAACGGAGGTTGCCATCCGTGCAGCCTTCAAAGCTGTAGCAGACAGTAAACAAGTTGCTGTCCTGGTAC
>NZ_DKSP01000224.1:88622-104685 GCF_002472745.1 Sphingobacterium sp. UBA7253
CGACCATTCTTGCATTACAGCACTACCGGACATTTTCGGAGCGCCTAAAGGGCCTTCCATGCACGATCGACTATATTAATCGTTTCAAAACGAGCAAACAGATCAAAGATACCTTAGCCAGGCTCGCTGAAGGAAAAATAGACATTATCATTGGCACCCATCGCCTTGTTAGCAAAGATGTCAAGTTCAAAGATCTTGGTCTAATGATTATCGATGAGGAACAAAAGTTTGGGGTTGCAGTAAAGGAAAAATTGAAGGTCATGCGTGCGAATGTAGACTCACTGACATTGACAGCAACGCCAATTCCAAGAACATTGCACTTTTCATTGATGGGCGCCCGCGATCTGAGTATCATCTCGACCCCACCACCCAACCGGCAGCCTGTACAGACCGAACTCCACGTTTTCAATGAAACACTGATCGGAGAGGCCGTCAGTTACGAACTTGATCGTGGTGGACAGGTATTCTTTATCCATAATCGGGTCGCAGATCTTCCGCAGCTGGGCAATTTGATTCGCAAGCTGGTTCCAGGAGCACGGGTCGGTGTTGCACATGGCCAATTGGAGGGTGATGAGCTCGAGGATGTGATGCTTAAGTTTATCAATCACGATTTCGATGTCTTAATCGCAACAACAATTATTGAAGCGGGTCTTGATATTCCAAACGCGAATACGATTATTATTAATCATGCACATATGTTCGGACTGAGTGACCTGCACCAAATGCGGGGTCGGGTCGGTCGCTCTAATAAAAAGGCCTTCTGTTATCTACTGAGTCCACCATTGTCGACTTTAACGTCGGAAGCCTATAAACGACTTTCTGCGATAGAAGAATTCTCTGAACTCGGCTCTGGATTTAATGTTGCCATGCGCGATTTGGATATACGTGGCTCGGGAAACCTATTAGGTGGCGAACAGTCCGGATTTATTGCCGAGATCGGTTTCGAGATGTATCATAAAATCTTGGACGAAGCTATTCAGGAACTGAAAGAGGATGAGTTTTCAGCAGTATTCGCTGATGAGAAAGAACGAAAATATGTGTCCTTTACACAGATTGACACCGACCTCGAGGTATTGATCCCGGATGAATATGTAACCAATATCACTGAACGATATAATCTGTATACGGAACTCTCTAAATTGGAAAACGAGCAGCAATTGGCAGCGTTTGAAAAAGAACTTGAAGATCGCTTTGGCCCTATCCCACGAGAAGTCTTTGAATTATTCAATACACTCCGTTTACAGTGGTTTGGCAAAACGATCGGATTCGAAAAAATAGCCTATAAAAAGCATACACTGAAAGGTTATTTTGTCAATAACCCCAAGTCGAGCTACTTTGAATCTGATCAATTCGGCCGAGTACTGTCCTTTGTACAAAGCCATCCGGAGATCAGCAACCTCAAAGAAGTCAAAGGCCAGCTTCGTTTAGCATTAAACAATGTGAATACCATTGGGTATGCATTGAGCCTGCTGAGAGAAATGTTGTAAGATATATTGATGCATCCGATATAAATAAAATCTACATATTGAGTAGATTTTATTTATATTTGATATACAAGACAAACCTTCTTCGAGCTGTTAGCACCAACAGTGCTTTCAAACGAGCTAAGGGTTCCTTACGATCACAGATTCGACAAGATCGAGTTATGGATTCTTAAGGCGATACAAGCATCAATCAATATTATTAGTATGGCTACCAATACCGAAACGATACTCGTCCATGAAGGACAGCAATTCAACCAGACATCTGCAGTAACTACTCCAATCTATCAGACATCCACATACATTGCAGATCCTGACCCAACGGAATACATCAAGGCTGCTACCGAACCGAAACACCCTTATTTTTATCATCGCCATGGCAACCCAACGAATAGCCAAGTAGCGTCCATCCTAGCAAAATTGGAAAAAACGGAGGATGCACTTGTATTTGCAACAGGTATGGCAGCGATCAGTACAGCCATATTGGCCATCGTTAAATCGGGCGATCATATTGTCGCCCAACATGCACATTATTCCGGAACAGCTATTTTCTTTAAAGAGTTCCTAACAGATTATGGCATCACGGTTACGGCTGTGGATCAAACAGATGTTTCAGCTTTTGAAAAGGCTATTCAAACAAATACCAAACTGATTTATATAGAGACTCCATCGAATCCAAACCTCAACATTAGCGATTTAAAAGCACTCGGAGAGCTTGCCAGAAAACATGGAATCCAGAGTATGGTCGATAATACATTTGCCTCCCCTATCAACCAAACACCGACAGATTTTGGAATAGACGTCGTTGTCCACAGCGCCACGAAATATTTGGGCGGACACAGCGACCTCACCGCGGGTATCGTCTGCGGTACGCAGCACTATATCGCCAGCGTATGGAAACGATCCGTCGCTTTGGGAGCATCACTTGCACCGCTTGATTCCTGGTTACTATTACGGGGATTGAAAACATTAAGTCTACGCGTCAAACAGATCAATACAAATGCGCTGAAGCTAGCCGAATTTCTGGATCAACATCCAAAAATAAAAAAAGTCAGTTATCCTGGATTACCCAATCACCCACAACATGAGCTCGCGGCCCAACAAATGAACGGTTTCTCCGGTATGCTTTGCATCGATGTCAACGGTAAAGATGAAGAAGAGGCATTTTTAAATGCACAGAAACTCATCAATGGGCTGCATATATTTATCAACGCGGCCAGTTTGGGAGGGGTCGAATCGCTTATTGTACACCCCGCGAGTATGTGGGGCGGTCATCATACGAAGGAACAGAAAGAAGCTTCCGGAATCACGCTAGGCATGTTGCGCATCTCTGTTGGAATCGAACATGCCGATGATCTAATCGCCGACTTAAAACAGGCATTAGACCAGCTTAACTAGGACTTGTGTAGTAAGTCGTTATCAAAAAAGAAAAAAATAAGGGGAATAGCATGAACATGCTATTCCCCTTACTGTACCTACTTTTTTATCAAAGTACGCGGGTACCATCGGCAATCCTGACCTGAATAACCGAAAGTTCTTTATCAAATTTCTGTTTGTATTCTTTTTCGAGTGTTGGTAAAATTGAAGGTAATACACCTTCTTTGACGATATTGATCGTACAGCCACCGAAACCGCCGCCCATCATTCGGGCACCGATCACCTCAGGAAATTGCTTGACATAATCCACTAAATAATCCAGTTCCGGACAACTGACTTCATACACTTTACTTAATCCCTCGTGGCTCTGAAAAATATACTGTCCAAGCTGAACAACATCTCCTGAACGTAGTGCATCACAAGATTTCTCTACACGTTCATTCTCACGGACCACAAAACTAGCTTTCGCATAAATATCGGCATCTTTGTCCTTTACCAACTCATCCAGCATCGCCACTGTTACATCACGTAGGTTCTTGACTTCCGGGTATTTTTCCTGTACCCATGCAGACGCCTGTTCGCATTGTTCACGACGTGTATTGTAAGCTGTAGAAGCTAATGAGTGTTTTACGTTTGTATTCAATAACACAACTTCATAACCCTTAAGATCAAGTGGCACATACTCGAAACCCAAAGTACGGCAATCCAGTTTGATGACATTTTTCTCTTTACCAAAGGCTGAAGCAAACTGATCCATAATACCGCACATCACACCAGCATAGGTATGTTCGGCCTTTTGTGCAATCTGTGGAATATCAAGTCGTTCGACCTGTAAATCGAACAGTTCGCTGAGCGCCAAGGTAACGGCACACTCAACGGCCGCTGAAGACGATAATCCGGCCCCCAATGGTACATCGCCATCGATATACAGGTTGAATCCACCTAGCGTTGCCCCACGTTTCTGATACTGATCAACTACACCGAGAATATAGTTTGGCCAATGTTTTTCTGAGATTGCAATATCCGCTAGTTTTACCTCATGATGTTCTTTATAATCTTCCGCATAAAGCACAATGTTATCATCCGATCGCTTACTTACAGCAACGTATATTGCCTTGTCAATTGCAGCAGGCAATACAAATCCATCGTTATAATCCGTATGTTCTCCAATAATATTAATCCGTCCGGGGGAAGTAACGACAAGAGGTTCCTCCTGGTAGAGTTCTTTAAATTTGTTTACAATTGTATCTTTTGTTATCATCTTATTTAGCTTTATAATGTACTGTCGAACAATTTCGCAACTGTTCTGCGGCAACTTCCGGTGTGATATCACGTTGTGGATTTGCTAGCATCTCATAACCTACCATAAACTTTTTAACGGTAGCAGAACGTAACAATGGTGGATAGAAGTGCATATGCCAATGCCACTCTGGATGATCACCATCATTTACCGGGGCCTGATGCATTCCTGCAGAATAGGGAAAGGATGTTTTGAAGAGATTGTCATATCGCGTCGTCAATAACTTGAGGATAGCGGCAAAATCCGTCTTCTCCTTCTCGTCAAACCCGGCAATGTTTTGGATAGATCGTTTGCTGACAATCATCGTTTCGTAAGGCCAGGCAGCCCAAAAAGGGACTAGAGAAACAAAAGAATCATTTTCGTCAATAATGCGTTCCTCTTTTCTCAACTCCGCTTTAACATAGTCTGACAGGATTGTACGTTGATATTTGTTGAAATATTGCTGTTGCTGAACGCATTCTTTTTGGATTTCTACTGGCAAATGATTTTGTGACCAGATCTGTCCGTGGGGATGTGGGTTACTACAGCCCATAATCGCGCCTTTATTTTCGAAAATTTGAATGTATTTAATCCAGTCAACCTTGGAGAGTTCGACAAATTCCTTTTGCCAAAGATCAACCACCGATTTGATTGCGGCCTGATCCATTTCGGGTAGTGTAAGATCGTGGCGTGGTGTGAATGCAATTACCTTACAGATCCCTCTTTCGGTCTCTGCGACAAATAATTCATCCTCATTAAATTCCTGTTGGCTTGTATCTTTTAATAAAGCCGAGAAATCGTTCACGAAGACAAAACTTTCTTTATAATCTGGATTGACATCACCATCTGCTCGTTTATTTGTCGGACACAAATAGCATTGTGGATCATATTCGGGTCTATTATCCCCGGGGAGATCCTCCACTTGCCCTTGCCATGGTCTTTTACTACGATGCGGAGACACAAGTACCTTTTCCCCGGTAAGAATATTAACACGTGTGTGGGGAGAGTCCCCAAAGTTTAAAGTTGATTGCATGTTATGTATAACTGGTGTACAGAATACACAATTATAGCTATATTAACTCAAAAGTCAAAGGAGATTTTTTAGGCTTTAAACTTTGGGTCTTGCGCTTTTAGCAATTCGAATATGGTAATTTCAGGCAGAATTCCAACGCGTCCTGGATAACCCAAAAAACCATAGCCGACATTCACATATAATCGTTTGTTCTGTTGTTCACGATATAGCCCTGCCCATTCCTTATAGATATATTGTACTGGACTCCATTGCAACATCTCGGATCTTACGCCAAATTGCATACCGTGGGTATGTCCGGCAAACATCACATCCACGTCGGTATCCAATACCTGAGCCCGCCAATGCGAGGGGTCGTGAGATAACAGCAACTTAACAGGTTGCTCTTCGGTACCCATTAACGCTTTCTTGATATCACCATGTTTCGGAAAACGACCTGTCCCCCAATTCTGAACCCCGACAATACAAAGCTCTTCACCGTCAACCTTAATCTTACGATTTTCATCCATTAACAGATCCCAGCCCATGATTTTATGAACATCGATCACATCCTTGAGGTTCTTGCGTTTTGCAGGAGAATCTTCTTTACCATAATAATAGTCACCATAGTCGTGGTTACCTAATGTAGAAAACACACCTAAATCAGATTTCACACGAGCAAAAATATCTTGATAGCCGCGCATTTCAGAAGCTTGGGCATTCACAATATCACCGGTAAAAAAAGTCACATCAGCTTTTTCCTTTAAAAGCATATCAATACCACCGTTGACAGCCTTTTTATTGTAGAAAGATCCCGAGTGCACATCTGAAATCTGCGCGATGGTCATTCCATGGAATGCTTTAGGCAAATTTGGCAAATACAAGGGCACTCTCCTTACACGATAGTCATAGGCTCCTGAAATAATACCCCAGCTCAATGGTATCAAGGGTGAGGCACCAACTAGAATACCAGCTTTGGTCAAAAACTCGGATCGGCTAATCCCTTTCACCGGATTCTCCGGTAAAGGGTCTCCGGCATCTTCAACTAAATCCTCAATAGATCTCTTTTTTGTAAACAGCCGTTTTAACCACACACCACCGCGTCGGATATCATCAATCAACAAAATCAAAAAGAAAAATATCTTTGATGCGGCAGTCAGAAAAAAGGCGACTAAAATAACCGACCGTACGATTAAAGGAATACTATATTGTGCTGAGATAAAAACTCCCAATAGCAGTAAAACAGAATAAGACCACCAGAGGATGGAAAATACTTTTGTTTTGGGAAATTTGATCTTCGTTGCGCGAAGGGCAAAGAAAATATAAAAATCCAATATGAGTAATACACACGCGTTTACGAACAACATCATTTACCTATTTTAGTTTTTGGCATTGAGTGCCAATTGTTTTAAAGACTCGATCCATTTGGGATCATCATTAAGACTTTCTACCAAACAAACCTCTTCTCCACCTAAGTGCTTAAATTCATTAGCATATTCCACGCCAATTTCATCAATGGTCTCGATACAATCCGCTACAAAAGCAGGACTGAAAATTAATAACTTCTTATAACCTTTCGCGGCAAGGTCGTGCAACAAATCCGAGGTATACGGCTGTATCCAGGGCTCTTTACCTAACCGAGATTGAAAGCAAAGCGAATATTGTTCTTTTTTTAAACCAAGCTTTGCAGCTATCGTCCGTGTAGTTGCATAACATTGCGAGAGATAGCAGTATGAATTGGCTGTCGTTTTACAGGAATCACAGCCTGCTTCGGGACATTTAAGTTGACCTGTCGGATCCACTTTACCGAGCTGCCGCACAGGAAGGCCATGATAGCTAAAGACAAAATGGTCAAAACTTTCCAAATCGTGCCTGCGGGCATGATCTGCATAAGTTTCTGCCATCAAATCGTCAGTACAGAAATTGCTTACGAAACTGATTTCCGGTAGATAATTCCATTTGCGGATTAGCTCCATGACACGATCAATAACCGAGCCCGATGTTGCTGAAGCGTACTGTGGAAATAAAGGGATTACGCGAATGGACTCCAAAAATAAACCTTCCATATTTTTCAATGCAGCCTCAATCGATGGGTTTTGGTAACGCATCGCTAATTCGACATGGTATTCTTCCCCCAATGCTTCTTGAAGCAGATCACGTTGCAAAATACTGTAATGCATCAAAGGTGATCCCGTTTCTTTATCCCAGATCGTTTCGTATACTTTTGCAGATTTGGGAGCACGGGTACGTGCAATGATTCCCTTTACCAATAAGGTTCGTTGAAAATAAGGAATATCAATGACGCGTGGATCCATTAAGAACTCCGTTAAATACTTTTTTACATCTGGAGTAGTGGGACTATCAGGTGTACCCAATTGTACTAAAAGAATACCTTTTTTGCCTTTATTGCTCATAGCTTACAAAGCTACGCAAAAAAGAATGCACTCGGGATCTAAACCGCGAAATTATGAAATATCTGTGACGGGTAATTGTGCTTATAATGCTTCTAAACTTGCTTTTACGTCTTTCATCAACCACATTGGCGTAGAAGTAGCGCCACAGATACCAATACGATCGTTTTCAGCAAAGACCGAAGCATCTAATTCTGCTGGATCAGAAATAAAATAACTAGCGGGATTGGCGTTTTGACAAACTTCAAACAGCACCTTTCCATTGGAGGATTTCTTGCCCGATACAAAGACGATTTTATCGTATTGTCTGGCAAAAGCGCCAAGATCTTCGTATCGATTGGAAACTTGTCGACAGATGGTATCATTGGCCTTTACTTCATACCCGCGCTTGATCAGTTCATCTTTGATCGCATAAAATTTATCTACACTTTTTGTTGTTTGGCTATATAGAGTAAATGAGGCGGGCAATTCGACCTGATCCAATTCGGTAATATCCTGAAAAACTAAGGCTTCATTATTTGTCTGCCCCTGCAAACCGATCACTTCAGCATGTCCATGCTTACCAAAGATTAGAATTTTCTCCTCTTGATCGAACGAAGTTTTTATACGGTTCTGCAGTTTGAGCACCACTGGACAAGAGGCATCTATCAAGGTTATGTTATTTTCCAAAGCAACACGATAAGTCTCTGGGGCTTCACCGTGGGCACGGATCAATACCTTTTCATTGCTTAACGTTGGCAGAGCGGCATGATCGATAATACGTAAGCCTTTTGCTTTCAATCGAGCAACTTCCTCATCATTATGAACAATATCTCCCAAACAATAAAGATATCCCTCTTCCTCCAAGATCTCCTCCGCCATATCAATAGCGTATACCACTCCAAAGCAAAAGCCTGAATCTTTATCGATGTCTACTGTTAGATTTAATGCCATAATATCACAAAGTTACATATTCGTATTGAACTTAGATCAATTGTTTTTTTACTTTTCTATAAACGCCGGACACAAAGCCTTGTTACATATCTAGAAAAAACAGCTGATTAGGAGCATGCGAAACGTCTATTTCAATATAAACATATTTTCGAGGCGTATAAGATTTAGCGATAAGGGTTGCATCAGCCAGTTGGCTTATCAATAATTGTGTCTATATGAAGCGTAATGATATTGCATATGAAAAGCAATTTATCTAATTTTGCAAAAAAATTAAAATAATGGCAACTAACAGAACTTTTACGATGATCAAACCTGACGCAGTAGCGAACGGTCACATCGGTGCAATCTTAAACGATATCATTGCTGGTGGTTTTAAAATCATTGCAATGAAATACATCCAACTTTCTCAAGAGACAGCTGGTGCATTTTATGCAGTACACAAAGAGCGTCCTTTCTATGGTGAGTTGGTAAAATTTATGACTTCAGGTCCTATCGTTGCTGCAATCTTGGAAAAAGATAATGCTGTTGAAGATTTCCGTACGTTGATCGGCGCGACTAATCCTGCTGATGCAGCTGAAGGTACAATCCGCAACAAATATGCTAAATCTATTGACGCAAACGCTATCCATGGATCGGATTCAGATGAGAATGCTGCTATCGAAGGAAACTTCTTCTTCTCTCAATTTGAAAGATTCTAGTCGTTAGAAACAACATAAAAAAAGCGCTTTACAAATTGTAAAGCGCTTTTTTTATGCGACCTCTCCCCCGAGTAAAATATACCCCCTATCGGTTCACCGAACTGTTGGCCTTAATAAGCGTACGATGGAGTATATTAAAAGTTTCTTTTACCTAGATACTCATCTTCCTTGGCGGTCATCTTGGCTTTATCTGTCGGCTTTTTATCCGGATAGCCGCACAGGTGCATTACACCATGAATGATAACCCGATGAAGCTCATCACGCACATCAACCTTAAATTTCTCAGCATTCTCCTGAATACGTTCCACGCTGATAAAAATATCGCCAGCGATGGTGTCATCATATTCGGAAGAATCAAAGGTAACGATATCAGTATAGGTATCGTGATTTAAATACTGCTTATTGATCTCTAGTAAGTAGGCATCCGAGCAAAGGATAAAGCTCAATTCGCCCACACGTTTAAATCCTTCGGATTTGATGGCATCAGCAATCCATTGACGAATCTTTCCTTTTTCTTTTAATTTGAAATCCGTATCCTCGGTAAAAAATAATATGCTCTTCATCCTTCTATTTTTTATTCATTTTTGTTTGACTTATCAGTCGATGTGTATCTAAAAATTACGGCTATCCATGTAGCTTTGCAAAATGATCGTTGCAGACACGGTATCAATCAGTCCTTTTTGTTGACGGTCCTTCTTTTTTTTCCCACTTTGTGCAATCGCTGCAGAAGCCATTTTAGAAGTAAAACGCTCATCTATTTCGGCGACAGCAATCGTGGGGTAAGTCTTCTTCAGTTTCCGAATAAAACCGACAACATGCTGTGCGGATTCAGAGTCTGTCCCATCCAGCTGCCGTGGCTTGCCTACAACAAAGGTTTCCACCTGTTCTGTCTGTAAATAATCAGCTAAGTATGTCCAGATATCCTGCGGATGTACTGTCGTCAATGCTGTAGCAATAATTTGCATTGGATCGGTCACCGAAACCCCTATTCGTTTTGTACCGTAATCAAAGGCCATCAATCTCATGGATATATATTTTTCACAAAAATACAAAGTAGTCCTGAGTATTACACAGGAAGATTTAATATTTCAATTGGACTCCGCTTTCTAATACATCCTCTTCTCGTTTTTGATCTTTTAATTTTGATCTTTTAACCAAAAAAAACTATAACTTTGATAGACTATTTCACAACGACAAGCCAACTTGCTTTTTGAGGCAATAGATCACCGAATTCGATCTGATCATAGCGGGCCAATAGAATTGCCCTATAGGCACACTGATCAAGGCAACACCAAAGGCGATGCAGCATTTGGCTGTACGAAATCGGAAGAATAAATATTTAAACAAATGAAAAAAACACTTATTGCCAGTTTCCTTTTGGCCTTATGCTTAAATACGCATGCTCAAAGTAAATATGAGCAACAAATTACTGCTCTTCGTGAAAAAAAAGCCTCTGAATTGGCGAAAGAACAATACGGTCCATTGAAATCAGATCAAGTAGCGTTTTTGGATTACTTTCCCGTAGATGCGGGCTATAAAGTCAACGCCAAAATTGAAGTTTTATTTAACGAACCGGTATTCCGCATGCCAACCTACGATGGCACAAGCAACGAGTACAAACGTTACGCCATCATAACATTTACTCTTCATGGAAAAGAACATACGTTGAATATCTACCAGAGTGTCGCATTATTTCAAAATCCTGCATACAAAAACCATTTATTTTTACCATTTTTAGATTTAACAAATGGTCAGGAAAGCTATAGTGGGGGCCGGTATATTGATTTATCAACAGACGACATTAAAGGAAACAATGTTGAGATAGACTTTAACAAAGCCTATAATCCGTATTGCGCTTATAGCAATGGCTACCGTTGCCCAGTCCCACCAGTTGAGAACAATTTAGAAACAAAAATTATGGCCGGAGAAAAAGCATTTCATAAGTCAAAGAATGAAAGACCAGTCAACCTTAATGCAGGACAGGAGTTCAGTGCTGCCGACAAGAAAATCATTTTATCAGGAGATGAAAATGCAATTCTTCGCGTATTGCAAACAACAGACGATAAAGATCTGAAAGTTTTAAAAGCTACAAGCAGTGATGTCAAATACAACGACCCATTGATTGAGTCACTTTCCAAAAGAATGTTCGCGACTGTACGTGATCCCAATCACCCCGGTGTAGGCATCGCAGCGCCACAAATCGGTATAAATAAAAATCTAATCTGGGTACAGCGATTTGACAAACCAGATCAACCATTTGAATTTTATGTAAATCCTAAAATTCTATGGCGCTCCAAACTGAAACGTAAAGGCGCCGAAGGCTGTCTTTCTATCCCTAATCGTAAAGAGGATGTATTACGGAGTTATGCTATCCGCTTACAATACATCAATAAAGAAGGTAAAGTTATCGAAGAAAATATCGAGGGTTTTACTGCGGTTATTTTTCAGCACGAAACGGATCATCTTTTCGGCATTCTATTTCCAGATCGGCTGGAAGAGCAAAGCAAAGAAGCCTATGCGCCGTTGAATGACAAGATTGAATTTTCTATCCAACCCACAACGTTGACGCCATAATTTCTAGCCCCCTTATCAAGGGCCAAATCATAAGTATATAAATTGTGATTTGATGATAGGACAAAAAGAGCCCCCATGAACGAATTCGTTCATGGGGGCTCAATATTTATTATGGAATCTACTTGAGTTAGATCAATCCTTTTTCGGCCAATAACTCCGCTACCTGAACTGCATTTGTTGCAGCGCCTTTACGTAAGTTATCTGCTACTACCCACATGTTAAGGGTATTTGGTTGAGATTCATCACGACGGATACGTCCTACAAAAACCTCATCTCTGCCGTGCGCATCCTTTGGCATTGGATATTGTAGTGACGCAGGGTCATCAACAACAATACAGCCACTTTGCGCCGCTAAAGCTGCACGTACATCATTCAAATCAAAGTCGTTTTCAAATTCGATATTCAATGATTCAGAGTGTCCTCCCATAACCGGAATACGCACTGTCGTTGCAGTTACTTTAATAGAGTCATCACGCATGATTTTATTTGTTTCCAAAATCATCTTCATTTCCTCTTTCGTGTATCCATTTTCTTGGAAAACATCAATATGCGGAATAACGTTCAAATCAATCTGATAAGGATAAGCTTTTTCACCATCTTTTCCAGCACGCTCATCCATTAACTGGTTAACGGCCTTAACACCAGTACCTGTTACAGATTGGTAGGTAGAAACTACAACACGTTTGATTTTATATTTATCATGTAATGGCTTTAAAGCCACCACCATTTGTATGGTTGAACAATTCGGGTTTGCAATAATTTTGTCTTCAGCAGATAACACATCGCCATTTACTTCTGGAACAACCAACTTTTTCGTTGGGTCCATACGCCATGCCGAAGAATTGTCGATCACTGTAATTCCAGCTTCAGCAAATTTAGGGGCGAATTCTTTCGAGGTATCACCACCCGCAGAAAATAACGCAACATCAGGTTTCAAAGCAATAGCCTCAGATGGTGTAACCACCTTATACTTCTTTCCCTTGAATTCAATTTCCTTACCCTTACTACGCTCTGAAGCTACTGGAATTAATTCTGTTACTGGGAAATTTCGCGCCGCCAACACGGTTAGCATCTCAGTACCTACAAGGCCTGTTGCGCCGACTACTGCCACTTTCATTTTTGTCTGTGTTTAAATTGTGTATATAAAATTGTTATTTGATTTTGTTTTTAGTTGATTCTCGAAGAATGAATTCTTCAAATTTAAAAAATATTCCCTAATTCCACTATTAAAATAACAAAATATTACTCCCTCTGCTAAAAATATCACAACATTAAGAATTTTTCCTCCATAATTGCTAAAAAAGGAATCCGTGCATCTCATAACTATTGCTAAAAATCAGGATTAAAGCAATTCAAAAAAAATAAAAATTTTCGCTGCTTATTCAAAAAAAAAGAACAAACGATTGAAACAGTTTAAAATCTCATAAAAACAGTCCCAAGAGTCTAAAAATTAGCATTTTTTCCCTACTTCCTAAAAGGCCACAAAGTTGATAGATACTGAAAAGCCTTTATATTTGCATCATAAACCGCCATGGTTGAAATTTCATTTTTCATTACATGATGAAACGTAAATTATGTCAGGCTAGATCCTATTATATCGATAGGAAGAAACGAGCGAAGCGATTCATTTATATTCTTGAGTATAGATCCTCAATATAGTGAAAGCGGGAGCTTCATAAAATAAAACTTACAAATGAAAGAAAGCATTATTATCATTGGTGCAAATGGCCAGATCGGCACAGAATTAGCTATTGCCTTGCGCAAAAAATTTGGTGCAGAGAATGTTGTAACCACTGACATTAGAGAACCGCAGATTAAAAGCCCTGACGAGAATTTCGAAATCGCTAATGTTCTTGACAAAAATGGACTCGAGACATTATTTCAACAATATAAACCTACTCAAGTATATCTACTAGCTGCCATGCTTTCGGCTACAGGCGAGAAATACCCTGAAAAGGCTTGGGAATTGAATATGAATGGTTTATTGAATGTTCTTGATCTAGCCGTGAACTATAAAGTCTCCAAGATATTCTGGCCAAGCTCTATTGCTGTTTTTGGGCCACACTCTCCGAAAACAAATACCGAACAATATTGCGTCATGGATCCCAACACGATTTATGGCATCAGCAAGCTTGCAGGTGAGCGTCTCATCGAATGGTATCAAGAACACCGTGGCCTGGATATTCGTAGTGTCCGTTATCCGGGTATCATTTCCTGGAAAACTGAACCAGGAGGTGGAACGACAGATTATGCAGTCGATATTTTTTATGAAGCATTGAAAACCGGGACATACGCCTGTTTCTTATCTGAAAACACAGCATTACCCATGTTATATATGGAGGATGCCATCCGTGGTACACTCGAATTAATGGATGCACCGAAAGAAAGCTTAAGCATTCGCCACAGTTATAACCTTGGTGGTATTACATTTACTCCAAAAGAACTTGCACAAGAAATTAAAAAAATTCTTCCTAATTTTGCAATCTCTTACATCGAGAACGATCCAAGACAACAGATTGCCGATTCATGGCCTGCTAGTCTAGATGATTCTTATGCAAGAAAAGACTGGAACTGGACGCCGGAATTTGACATCCAGAAGATGACAGTCGACATGATTGAAAATCTTAAAAACAAAATATAACAATGGGAAGAGCTTTCGAATTCAGAAAAGAGCGGAAATTCAAACGCTGGGCCAAAATGGCCGTTCAATTTACACGTTTAGGTAAAGAAATCGCCATGGCGGTTAAAGAAAGCGGCCCTCACCCTGAAACTAACTCGAGACTTCGTACAGCAATACACAATGCCAAGGCAGTAAATATGCCCAAGGATCGTATCGAAGCCGCAATCAAACGTGCTTCAGAAAAAGATTCAAAAGGTTACGAAGAATATGTGTACGAAGGCTATGGCCCGCATGGTGTACCTGTTTTAATTGAAACTGCAACAGATAATACCAACCGCACCGTAGGAAACATCCGTAGCTATTTTGCAAAAGCAGGTGGTTCATTGGGAAAAACAGGATCATTGGATTTTATTTTCAATCGTAAATCCATTTTCCGTTTTGCTGCAACAGACGAACTGGACCTAGAAGAGCTTGAATTAGAGTTGATCGATGGAGGCTTAGAAGAATTGTACGTAGAAGCTGATGAAGAAGGCAATGATATTGCTGTCGTTCAAACTTCCTTCGAAGACTTTGGTAATATGCAAAAATTACTCGAAGAAAAGGGAATTGAAGTAACATCTGCGAAATTGGAACGTATTGCTTTATCGCATTCAGATATTACAGAAGAACAAGCTGCTGATGTGTTGAAGATGATCGATAAAATCGAAGAAGATGACGATGTTCAAGCAGTTTACCATAACATGGCTTAAGCTATTGAACCTATAAAACAATAAAAAAGAGCGCTAGTCGCTCTTTTTTATTTTAGGCCTCCCAGCTGCGTCAGAAAAATTACTACATTTGTAATAGACTATATTAAACTCATAACAGGATGACTTTTGAAGAATTTTTCATAAAAAAGAAAATTGATTTAAAAGCTTTACAAGCTGCAGATGGACCTTTATTTGAAGAGTTCAAAGCACATTATTCTGCTATGGGGGAAAAGAGTTTTGACCACAGTAAAAAGTTTTGGTTCAACAAGCTCCGAAAAAGTTTCCATCTAGCAGAGGAGGAAACTGTCATTGCAAAACCTATTGTAAAGCAGGTTATCGCTGATACAGCATCCGAGACCTCCAGTATTCATACGGCAAAACCAGCAGGCTTTAAACCGCGATTCAAGGCACCTCCTACAGCCGTAGAAGATGAAGTCAAGGCAACATCCAAAAAGGAAATAACTGATTTAGCGGAATCCACTCCTGATTCAATACCCACAGGATTTAAACCGAGGTTCAAAGCTGGTGTAACCAAAGCTCCTGATGTGGCCGCAAGCACATCTGTATCCGAAGAAAAAACCGACGAAGCAACAACAGCCGCTCCAAAACCGACGGGCTTCAAACCGAGGTTCAAAGCTGGAGTAACCAAAACGGAAACTTCTGAACAAGCACAGCTGCCCGATACGAAAGACGAAATTAAGTTAGATACCAGCGTAAAGGCTGAACCTGAAAACAACAGCACAGAGACACAGGAACCCGCTGCCAGTAAACCCACAGGATTTAAACCGAGGTTCAAAGCTGGTGTAACCAAAGCTCCTGATGTGGCCGCAAGCACATCTGCATCCGACGAAAAGACCGACGAGACAACAAACTCTGCTCCAAAACCGACGGGCTTCAAACCAAGGTTCAAAGCTGGAGTAACCAAAACGGAA
>NZ_DKSP01000178.1:0-20444 GCF_002472745.1 Sphingobacterium sp. UBA7253
CAGCTGCCGGTTCCCATTTTTACCGTAGGAAACACGCAGTTTACCATAATCCATTACATCGGTCCATTTAAAGAATTTCTCTTTGGTAAAATTCCAGGCCAGGGCCACAGAAGGGAAAGTCGCGTAGGGATTGGAGGTACCAAAAGCCGAATAGCCATCCCGCCGAATCGAGGTCGTGAGCATATAGCGGTCATCGTAGGAATAAAATAAACGGGCGAGCAAAGCATCCGCCGTTTGGTGCGTATCGTAGCTATCAAAGCTGCTATTCTCCTTTGATCCATTTTTGGTATTGTGAAATCCCAGTGCATCCGAAGGCAAAATATTGCGCGCTTCAATACGATCTTTCCAGGACTGCTGTTCCTCCGCCTCCTGTACCAAGGTTACCATCAGGCGGTGCTTATCCGCAAAGCTCTGTTCCCAGCTGATGGTGTTGTTGAGCGACCAGTCAAAACGTTTGGTCTGCTCGCGGTTTGCACCGCGATCGGCCGGATTAGAACCCGGCAGCTCGGCCGACATAAAATAACGGTCATGAAAATATTGTAGCCGCGGCGAAGCGTTAAAGGAATAGGTAATGTTAAAGGGCAGCTTGACTTTCGCATTAAAAATGGAATTGAAGACCGAATAGCCCTTGTCCAGCTCCAGGTATTTCCGTTGAAAATCATAATTATACCCGCGCTGGCTAAACTGCTCACTGAGCGGATATTGTAAAGGATTGCCACTGGCATCGGCATAATCGGCGTAAGGGCTGTTGCGCAATGTCTGGTCGATATCAATATCAATATTGCCGTCGGAGCGATCCTGAAAATTCACATTGGCGCCCAATTCTAGCCAGTTGGTCACATGCGCATTGATTTTCATGTTTGCCCGCACAGCCTTGTAGGTATCGCTGACAACGGTTCCCTCATTTTTCAGGTATCCCATGGACAAGTAATAATTGACGCGGTCGCGCGCGCCACTGATGCTCGCGTTGTAATCCTGGTTAAAGCCCGTTCGGAAGGTATGATCGGCCCAATCGACCGTTTTCCCATCCAAAAAATTCTGCAGGGCATTTCCCTGCAGGCCCAGGCGGCGGCCCCAGATACTTCGGTCGGACTCCCCGTCCTCGTTGGTCGACTGCGCGCGCCAGGAATCCAGCGATAATGACGAAGGCAGCTGCCCCGGATTGAGGTAAAAACCGTAAGGCACAGTAAGGTTCCCATTATCATCCCGTATCTGATAAGCCTCATATAGACCCGTTGTCGGATTGATGCCGTAGGTATTCTTGGTATACCAATCCTCGCGGTGTTGCAGGTAAGCTTCCGGGCTGAATCTTTTGCGATATTCACTCAATTGTGTTGCTCCGGCGTTCATGGTCATATTGATCGTCGGTTTGCCCTGCTTCCCTTTTTTTGTACTGATAATAATCACACCACTTGCTGCTTTCGAGCCGTAAACAGCGGCGGCCGAAGCATCTTTCAGCACATCGATCTGCTCAATATCATCCGGATTGATTTCAGAAAGCTCGCCGTAGAAAATCATACCATCGAGTACCAGCAAGGGGTTGTTGTGCCCGCTGTTGCTATCGTAGACCGAGCGTTTACCCCGCACTTCAATGGAGCCGCCCCCTTTTGCCGAGGCATCGTAACCGATATTCAGTCCTGCCGATCCGCGGAGGATATCCTGTACGGTTTTTGGGTTTTCATTGGCAATGCGGTCTGGATGGATCTGGGTCACGGAACCTGTCAGATCCTTTTTGCGCATGGTACCATAGCCCACCACCACTACCTCGTCCAGCTCATCGGCGGACGAACTAAGGACCACATTAACGACCTTGGATGGGGTAAGGTCGACTTCCTGGCTCTTGTAGCCCAACAGTTTGAACACCAGTTTTTTTGCTTCGAGCGGCACCGAAATGGTATACGTACCATCAGCTTTTGAGGCTGTGCTGACCTTGCTGCCCAGCACACTGACTGTCACGGAGGCCAGCGGCTGCCCATTGCCGTCCGATATTTTACCTGTGATTTCGCGGTTCTGTACCGTCCCGTTTGCCGTCGAAATCAGGGGTACATTGGCTTTTAATGCAGCGGCAGGACTAGCCAGAGCGACCAGACAAAGCAGGCAGGAACAGGGTATCCATTTGCCTGCGCCGAAGCCATAAAAGCGGCTTTGTTTTAGTTTACAATTGTTTCTCATAAAGAAATATTCACTATGGGTGATTTAGTAATTTTATAATTGGCTTCCTTCGCTCTTCCGATCTTAACTGTAAAATTGAATATTAGCAATTAGAAAAACAGAACTAGATCGTATCAAAAAAGTGCTATTTTGTCTCAATAACACGATTTTCGATATAAAAAAATAAACAATTGAATGATGTTGGCGACAGAGTTGCTAAAAAACTTCTAAAAAGCACAGGAGCCAAAATTTAACTACAACGTTTTCGTAATTTAACTATAACGTTTTCGTATTTTTTATATTACAGAAATACATCTGCTTTAGCCCACCTTTTTTCTCCCGCATGAGTACGCTGTAAGAAACTCTCTACCGCTCATCATATACCCCAGCTGCAAACCTAAAACTTGAGTTTAGCCTTTCTATTCGTTTTCTCTAAGCTAAGGAGTGATTCCCTTTATTGAAGTTTCTACACCGCTCAATTTAACCGCCAGTTCCAAAAACCTTGTTTTTGCCAATAGCACTACGAAGTCCTTGTGGCCAACTCAGTTTCATTTTTCTTAATGACACAAGCACAGACTCCATAACGAAGAAGAACCCAATATCTCCACGACAAGATGGCGCTCGGTAGCCGATCACAAAGATTTGGTTTACTATTTTGAAACAGTGACTAGTCCGGGGACTTTCTGGATCAATCTAAAAGATTTGGATCTGAGCGAGAAAGGTAAGGTTCTCAAACTTGATGTCGAGCAAAACAAAACTTACACTGGACTGAGCAATGGACACCTTAAAAAAGCAGAACCCTTTAAATTCATGGGACTGTGATCAAGCGGTCGTCGTCATTGCCGAAGTTGCTGTCATCACTTTGCCTGATGACGATGATTTATAAAAAGCTATTTCTGGCACCTACGCCAGAAATAGCTGATTTGTTTTTTGTTGAACTTTTTTGAAGGGAACTTTGTTCAATTCTTAAAAAAGAAGAAATGAAAGCACAAATCGGACTCGTTATCACGGCAGTTGCTGGAGCAGCACTGCTCGTATATAGACGCTGGAAACAACGTTCTGTACAAGAATCAACCGAACAGACAGATCGCAAAAACACGGGCAACCTCACGAACCCACCTTCCTGGTACCGCCCGCTTAAAATGCCCGAAATGGACAGCACTGATATTGTATCATTGCAATATGCTCCCGCAATGGCATCACCGGATAAAAATGATGCGGCGCAAGGGATTAACAAAAATATCGCTTATTACCATAAAGGCAATAGACATCAATAAGGTAGTCTTACAACTACCTCATTGATACCTCACAATCATAAATAACTACCAGGACGGCATACAACTGCGCTACTTTTGGACACGAATCCAATCCCCAAACTACATCCGTGGGGGTAGATAAAGTCCTACGAAACTTTTGCCCGAAATTGTCCGCTTTCGAACAAAGACCGTTCGAGTTCGAACATGCAACTCATTAGAAAAAAACTTTAACACCTTATTTTCAACACTTTAATTTATTGGCAATGAATTGGCAAAGGTTAATCCATAACAATTTACTATGCTTGCGAATTATTTTAAAATAGCCTTTCGTCATCTATGAAAGAATAAAGGTTTTACTGCGATAAATAGTGTAGGGTTAGCTTCTGGAATGACAGCTGCCATATTGATCATGCTATGGGTAAAAAGCGAATCATATAGCCTAGATGAAGTCCTTCATGAAAATTGTTCCATTCGAAGGTGTCGTATATTGAAGTGAGATGAAATCCTGTCCCGGTTGTCCGTTCCTGATAGGTGACAAATTTTTTGCTATTAAAATCACGGATAGTTGGCTCAATTTGTTCAAGGAGCAGTCTTTTCAGTAAGTCTGCCTCCTGTTGGGATACGGGGACTGTCGGCTTTGTTCCCGACTGATAATTGTTAAAAATTTCTTCGGGAATATGCCCTTTTACATCAGATCCGATATGAATCAATTTATGCTGTGTGGCAATGATGTGCCCAATATTCCATATCAGGTTGTTACTGAATCCTTCCGGAATGTGATTGAGCTGTTCCAATGAATAGTTTTCAAAAAACTTGAGGTAAGCCATTCTGCTCGTTTTCCATGCGTTAAAGAGTGATTCCATATCGTGCATTACATTTAGCTGAGTTATTATTAATCCCCTATTTTTGAGTTGTTTTAAGCTTATTGCTGCCCTTTCTATCGCTAGGACCTGCAGCAGGAATTGCCTTGTATTTTTCAATAATTCTTGCAGCTTTTTTCTAATGGCAAAGCTTCGATCTGGTGCAAATATACCTAAAAAATGGGGCCTTGACATCCTGAATAATCTTTTGTTCGGTTACGAGGGTATTTTCCATTTTTAGTCTATATTTGTGCAATCGACAATTATTAATATTTCTGATAATACAAATGAACAGACGCGTCCTATTTTTATGGCTATTGCTAAGTTTGCCTATTTTAAATTACGCCCAAAACTGCAATTGTGAATCCAATTTTTTGTGGGTAAAAAAAACTTTTGAAGAAAATGATGCCGGTTTTCAATATACCATCAGCAAGAAGGGCAAGGATGCCTATGAATTGCACAATAAAATGTATCTCGAAAAAGTTAAACACCTGTCCAATAATCAGGAATGTGCTACATTACTCAATCAATGGATCCGTTTCTTTCGTAATGGACATATCGGCGTAAATTATATTGGAAAAACAAAGAAGGCCGAAAAGGTTAGCGAACAAAATAAGCAGCCTATTGAAAAGGACTTAAATCCATTAAAGGCCACAAAGCCATTATTCGAAAAAATAAATGAAAACACGGTTTACCTCCGAATTCCTGATTTTGAAATAACAGAAAAAAAAGCAATTGACAGCATTGTATTAGCCAACCGAGCAACCATCTTATCGACCGAAAATTTTATTATTGATGTCAGAAATAATCCAGGCGGAAGTGATGCGAGTTATAGTAGCCTTATCCCCTTCTTATACACGCAGCCGATTAGAACCGTAGGTGCATTATTTTATTCGACAGATTTAAATAATCAACGCATGTTGGAGCTGAGTCAAAACCCCGATTTTGACGAGGAGTCTAAAAAAACGTTCAAAAACTACTACGAAAAATTGCAGGCCAATAAAGGTGAGTATGTCGATTTATTCAATAAAAAAGTAAACATAACCAAGATGGATACCATTCAGCCTTATCCCAAAAACATAGGGATCGTTATCAATGAAAATAACGGGAGCACGACAGAGCAATTTCTATTGACCGCCATGCAAAGTAAAAAGGTAAAATTATACGGTAGAACAACCAAAGGGATGCTTGATATCTCGAATGTAAATATCGTGACATCACCTTGTGGCGATATTGAACTGTACTATGGATTATCTAAAAGTTATCGTATTCCGGACTTTCCTGTAGACGACATTGGATTACAACCTGACGTATATATTGATAAAACCATTGATCCTTCGAATTGGCTAGATTTTGTGCGCGACCATCTCAATGGAAAATAAGATTAAGATAAAAAGTTTAGTTACATTTATTTTTTTTTGCAATCTGCATCACAGCGGATATTCCCGGCTCTAAACTTTTCAATTTTAGCGCCGGATCCATAAAAGAAGCTACATTTCTATTAAAATTGTCCGCAAGTGGACCAGGTTATCATTTAAACTTAGTACATCCTCTTTCGTATTTTTTTCGTATATTATCTCACTATGAAAATAGTAGACATCACAAAAGACACTTTAATCAGTGCTCAGAAAGAAGGATTTACCGTATTAATCACCAAATTTAGTTCAGATCCGTTAAACCCAACCTGGATTGTCGATAAAGTTGAAAACGACAAAATAGAAGCTAGCAAAAAAGCGCTGAGCGAAAGCTACCAGCTATGCTATTCCATTAAAGAAGCTATTCTGACGATTGATAATCGCCCTTTCATCGGAAAGTTACAGCTAAGCCATTCATAGCGCTTGATTAATACATTATCCCATGCACAATCAGCAGCATGTATTGTTTCATAAAGTAGGTGAGCTAATGCATAACAAAGAGGATTACTGTGAAACATGCGTAAGAATTATTAAAGCATGATATTTTTTTAACCTAGCGGACCAAACTATCCTTAAGTTTGGTCCGCTTCCTATTTCTGCTTTTCCAACTCATTCAATCGCCTAGTAGCTTGATTCAACCTTAAAATCAAAACTAAGCTTAGATCGCTTTCTCTACTAAATCATTGCGATCATCAAGTTGAAATGGCTCTGCCAGCAAAACATCTGCTCCGCATCGACGGCAACTCTTTCCCCTCTAGCGCTTACTGACATTGGCAGAAGAAAATAAAAAACTTTGTTTTTCAATAATTTATAACTACATTTGAATAATAATCAGGCTTCTGCCATTACTTCTTCTGACACTTTTGAGTTTACTCTTTCTTCTCAGTCTTCGTTTTTCCAGCTGCTATTTTGTTATCAACATATGAAGTTAATTACCTTTTTTCAGATTGATAGTGTCAATACGAAAAATTACAAACTTCATTTTTTGTTGACAGATCGATTTATCCTTTACCAACGCGTATGGTTAAAGGAGAGGTATGCTGCAAAAGCGTTCTAATAAATACATAATTTAATACATATATACAATGCAACAAGGAACAGTAAAATTCTTTAATGACACCAAAGGTTTTGGTTTTATTACACCAACAGATGGCGGTCAAGATGTTTTCGTACACTCGTCAGGTTTAATCAATCATGTACGTGAAAACGATACTGTAACATTCGATCTAGAAAACGGTAAAAAGGGCATTAACGCAGTTAATGTGCGAATAGCATAATTAAGTAGGAAGTTTAAAAACTTCTTTAAGTTAAGTTCAGCAGATAACATTCATGTTATCTGTTTTTTTTGTTAAAAAATTAGGCAAAAATGACGGCGTAAGCCCACTACTAGCCTACATTGCCATCAGCTCACTGATAGCATGTCTTTTGTTCTGTTTCTCCTAACTGAAAATTGCGCGTTCCCCTGTTTTTTGTACTCGCTTTTTTTTCTATATTTATCCGATAAATTTCAAAAGAAATGACAAAAAAGAAGGCTGTAGTTATTCAAGATAATGAAGATATCTTGAATATCATGGATGAGGTCTTAGTTGATGAGGGTTTTGATGTGATTCCATCGCTTACGACCGAACCAATTGAAAAGCTTGCAGATATTGATCCCGACATTCTTATTGTGGACGACCATATTAAAGGAAGTAAAAAAGGATCCGAGGTGATCAAGGAACTCAAAACTGATCCGGATACCGAAGAGCTTTCATCTGTCCTGACATCGACAGATAGCGATATTGCAAAAACCGCCGCAGAATGTAAAGCCGACGACTTTATTGAAAAGCCATTTGATTTAGATCATATGGTCGATGTGGTTAAAAAAAATAGTTAAAACAGCATAAAATATACCTGACCTACGGAGCGCTATAAAAGGGACTATACTTGAAACGCAAGTCACATCATACATGCCCGACAAAATAATCTCAAAAATATTTCTCTCCAGATCGCCAAGAAAAAGATTACTGTTTTTACAGGGGTCTCTGGATCGGGCAAGTCGTCTTTGGTCTTTGAAACGATAGGTGCTGAAGCCCAAAGGCAGTTCAGCGAAACACAGGGCAGTTTTATCCGAAACCGGCTGCAGCACATCGGCGTTCCCGATGTGGACAAAATCGACAACCTGAATGTCCCTATTATTATCAATCAAAAAAGGTTGGGCGGTAACGCACGCTCGACCGTAGGAACGGCTACCGACATATATGCTTCCCTGCGCTTGCTTTTCTCGCGCATGGGAACACCCTTTGTAGGCTATTCAAGTGCTTTTTCATTCAATAATCCTTTGGGCATGTGCAAGGCATGTGAAGGACTGGGCATTGTGCAGACCATTGATGTGGATAGCCTTATCGACAAACAAAAATCGTTAAATGTGGTGTTTACAGGTACCGTTGCCGATTTGCTTAAAGATACTGTCTCGCTAACGGCGGCCTGTTTACGGCAACATATCCATACCGAAAAATGATTTTATACGTAAAAGCCGGGTAAAATAGGAATAAGTTCGTCGCTTCTGAGACCATAAAAATATGGATCAGCTCCATGGACGTTTTGCCCGTTTCCTGCTTGAGCAGGTCACTTTAATCTTTTCTATCTTCCTCCACCCGGTCCTAGGTTTCCTCCTAAATTACTGACCATAGCTGATAATGTAAACGATGAAGTAACCGTTGGATTGCTAAATGTTCCACTTAAGTATAGTCCGTTAAACGCATTGGCTTCCGCAACTGAAGATACATTTACGAGCTTGTAGGATGCACCTACTGAAAAGCTAGCATTGGAGATCAGTAATGTTGAAAAAGAAACAGGCGATTTAAATGTCAGGGCCTCATTGTTGTCCTTGTCAAGAACACTATAGATCTGACTAGCTTGACCGCCACTTAAAATTGCCGAGGGCTGTGTAGAAACACTTGCAGTTGGAGAACTTGTGGCTCCTCCCACGCCGACCATAAGCCCTCCGGTAATCTTAAAGGTGTTGTTATCACAATCGAACCCTTCTTCCGGATTCTTTGCCCCGATAGCAAAAATATGTCCACCTGTAATTGTCATCGTCCCATTGGAATCTATACCATCGTTTGTGGTACTATAGGCTACGATTGTTCCTCCATTAATATAAATTGCTTTCCCGGCGTTGATCGCATCATCGATAGCTTTGATGTAAATTTCACCATTATTGATGCTAAGGGTGGCCTTGCTCTCAATTCCCTCCCCACCTGATCCAGTGGTTTCGATATTTATTTTTCCGCCATTTATAATCACATCGGGTATTATAGTTTCGTCTCCATCCTCATAGGACGCAACAATACCATCGTCAGCAACTTTTAAGGTGATTTCTCCTCCATTGACAATAATCCGACCTTTTTCAGCTTCAATACCATCAGAACTTGCCACGATATTTAATTTCCCGCCATCAATATAAATACCGTCGTTACTGTGTAAGCCATCCGAAATAGCATCGGAAACTTGGATCGTACCCTCCACAACGCGTATATAATCATCACTGGCTATGGCGTGCTTCGTTTTGCCAGAAATAGTTAATGTGCCGGTCCCAGAAAATATCAATTGCCCTTCACTAAAAATTGTGCCTTTTTGATCTTCAGCAGATGTTGCATAGCTAGCTGCATCTGTAAGTTTGTTTTCCGTCCCGTCGGCAAGTATGATAAATGCCCTTTTTCCAGACTGAATATTGATTGCAGGGCCGTCGTTATTTGTAATAGAGACCGCATTTAAGATAACCTTGAATTTCTTATCCGAATAGATCTTGAATGATCCACTTGTTGTTGAGCCTGTTAACTCATAGGCAACACCGCTTGCAGAAGAGTTTACAACGACATCAGCTCCAGTTTTAGTGACTGTAACCCCGGAAGCTGGATTTTCAATAGTGGCCGAATTGCCATCGTAGTTTATTTTTACGGTACTGTTGAAAGTGGAGTTTGCTATAAGATCATCGTCGTCCGCTCCAGTCTCCTGGCTACCTTCAACCGCACCACTTTTTGAAATCGAGCTAATGTTTATCGCAGTACCGGTTTCGATAACCTCCCCTGACTCTGATTCTGTTTTTTCATCTTTTGAACATGAAGCTATGGAGACTCCCACAATCAGTACCATTCCATAAAATATGACTTTCCTTAACATAAGTTTACCTTTTATTGTTTCAAAGCTAACAACAACAAGTGTTAATGAATATTAAGGAGTGTAAATTAGATTAAAATTATGTTAATTAAATACTAAATTAACATATACAACTGAATGTACACCTCTTGGCATTAAAACAATACTGCGGATTTCTTGGTAAATTTCTTTAAATCCCCCGCAGCAGGGTGACCTTTGAAGGGCACATAATAGTGATTTGGTTTATCCTTTTCATAAGCATTCCGCCAGAATAATATCCAGGCCAAGCCCTTATCTTTGACCAAAGGGTAAACCACCTGGGTAAAATAAGTCGGATCTTTGACACCTTCGAGCCCCGTTTCTCCGATTGTCGGAATTTTCCCGGATCTGGCGGCATAGTCCGTAACAATGGCAATATTTTTTGCCATAGCAATTTTGTATTTTTCAATATCTTTGGGCGTACCATCTCCGGGTACATAACAGTCAAATGCGACCAGGTCCACATAAGCATCGCCGGGATACCGTGTTAAGAACTCAGCTTCATTTTCGGTTTCAGATGGCGAATAACAGTAAAGAAGGTGATGGATACCGTGTTTCTGCTGAAAGTAATCGACGGTCATTTTCCAGAGCGCCTTATATTCCTCGGGTGTACACTGTTTAGCCCCCCACCAAAACCAAGATCCGGTATGTTCGTGATAAGGTCTCAGCACGACCGGAATTAAAGTCCCTTGATTATCCTTTAGACTTAACAAAAACTCCGCGGTCCGGTCTAACCATTTTAAGTATTTTATGTGGTTGCTTCCTGCCGGAAGAATGGAGCGAACGACAGTGTCCTGCGCACAATCCCAGGCGTTTTTGCCTGACACGATGTTATTGGCATGCCAGCTCAAGCTCGTTATACCGCCACGTTTTTGCGTATCTACGATGTAGCGGCGCATGTCGTCAAAATACACGGAATCTAAATTGTACGGTTTACCAAGTTCAATATCCCCTATTTCCCAGCCAATGACAGTGGGGTGCTTACCAGCCACATCCTTCAGATCACTGCGCCCTTTCACTTTATACCAGCCATGGCCATAGGCCAGCGCATCCTGATGTCCTACAGAAATCCCTTTTGCACGCCTTGAATTGATTGTTTGATACAGATCTTTAGTTTCTTCGGTCGCATGAAGGTCTGCCGGCTGTTGCCCCCGGAGGCTGAATACAGCTACGGTAAATATACCACATAGGATTAGCTGTCCAAGATATCTTTTTATTTTAGTCTTTCTCATTTTGCTGCTGCATTATAAATAAGTTTATTGTTGTTTAAAAGAATGATATCCGCTGACTGGCAAAATTTCTTAAAATCTGCTGCTGCCGGATGATCTTTGGTAGGTACATAATAATGAGTCGGAATATCGTCTGCGTTTCGCCAGAGCATGCAATAAGCCAGTGGCCATTTTGCCAATATCGGTTGTAAAATCTGTGTAAACCAGTTTGGATCGGTAATCCGTTCGAGCCCCGTTTCGGTCATTGCCGCAATCTTACTTTTTTCCTGGGCTATAGCCGAAACAATTCCCATCTTGAACGCTGCTGCTGCTGGATCATTTGCACCATCGGGGCGAAAATCCCAATAATTGTCCATACCTAAAATATCGACATAATCATCGCCCGGAAATTGCGCAAGATATTCCGTCCGGTCCCGAAACTTACAGTCCGGAGAGAATGCAAAGAGCAACTGGTGTATGCCCAGATCTTGCCGAAGATAATTAACTGTATAGCGCCATAAATGAATAAATTCCGCCGGAGTGGCATGCCCCTTCCCCCACCAGAACCAATCACCATCGAACTCATGAAAAGGTCTGAAAATAATCGGAATAGCCTCGCCCCTCGATCCTTTACATTGCGCTAAGAAAGCACCTATTCGACGTAGGTAAGACTGATAGGCAGCATTTGACCTGCCTCCGGGTAAAATTTCTCTCACCGCGAGCTGTGGGTTATTTTTCCATTCATAGGAGCCACCGTTTACAGGATTTGACATGTGCCAGGAGAACGTAATAATTCCCCCCCTACGATACATGTCCTTGACCACATTGACCAGTCTTTTGGTTTCACTTTCCCGATAGACCTTGTCCTCATGAGTCAACGGCTGAAAATCGAGGCCCAGCACTACTGGGTGACTTCCTGTCACTTCTTTTATATCACTACGGTCTGGCTCTCCCTTCCAATGCCTTCCATAGCAAAGCGCATCCTGCTGGCCTAAAAGAACCTTTCCTTGCGATTGGACTGATTTTAAGTATTTGTACAATGCGACAGTTTCGCTAGTGGCCATACGGTCAATAGGGACATTGGTCTGCGCCGAAAGACTATAGTTCAAGAGCATTGCTACCAAGACCAAGTAGAAAACAACGTTATTGTTCATCATTTTATTCCAAAATTTTCGATCATTTCCAGACACATGCGTCCATTATGATAAGGGCACTTCCAGAAGCCTGCCTTATCTTCAGCTCTATTTACTTCCCCGTTCTCAAGCCTGCTCCAATACCACTCGCCCTCCTCGCTATCAATTAGATTCGACCGGATATAGGCCCATATACCTTCTGCCTTTTCCTGATAGAGCTTGTCATTCAGCAGCTTCCCTAGGTATGAAAATCCGAGCACAGCTTCGGCCTGTACCCACCAATGGCGTTCGCGGTCCCAATGTGCATTGTTTCTTTCATAAGCGAGACTACCATCGGGCAAGATCCCTTCCAATGCTGCATGAGCAATATGAGGAATGACAGTTTTCACTTTTTCCTCCAGATCCGGATCACCCAGTACTTTGACCGCCTCCAAGAGTAGCCAGGCAGCTTCAATATCATGTCCAAAGGATTGCATCTGACCTTTTACCTGCCATTTTGCATCAAAGAAAAGCTGCAGGTGTCCGGTAGCCTTACTATATATACGTTCCAGGAATAAGGATATCAAATCAGTATGTGCCTTTACCAAATCTGCATCGATCCATACCCGAAGAAGGTTGGTATAAGGTTCTAAAATATGCAGGTGCGTATTCATGGTTTTAGCTTCGTTTTCATCTTTCTCGCTGAGACGCATATCGGCAATAGGCTGCCAATCCTCGGTAAATGCCTCCCAGTAACCACCCAATTCATCGTCTTTACAGCGTTCGATCTGATAAAATTGTTTCTTTGCATAGTCCAGGGCTTCAGTACAGCCCGTTGCACGGTAATATTCCGAAAACGCATAGAGCGCAAACCCTTGTGCATACGTCTGTTTTTTGCGGTTTACGGGGCGGCCTCGGAAATCAAGTTCCCAAAATACTCCGCCATATTCTTTATCCATAAAGTAGTCCCTGAGGTACAGGTATGCGCGTTCTGCGATCTGCCGGTAGGCACTGTGGCCCAGCACACGGTAGGACGCAGCAAATGTCCACAGGATCCGGGCATGCATGACGACGCCTTTGTTGGCCATCCTATCCAGTACATTGTCACCGTCGATACGGCCATAAAAACCACCATGCTCCGTATCAACCATTTTATCCATCCAATACGGAAGGATATTATTTTCAATTTCTTCTTTAAATCCTTTCATTGCTTTTCTTCATTACACTTTAGATTAATTGCGACGCTCCTCAAGCTCCGCAGTAATCTTTTGCATCCTCTTTTCTGTCAGCGGATAAAAGCTGATAAACAGGATTGATAAGAGTGTTCCTATTGCCGGAAATAGGCTCAAAAACATTTTTATACCACTAAGCGTCTCCTCGGACTGTAGTTGATTGGCCTGGAAACCAAAATAAGCCAGGAGCCAGCCCGTTACCGCTGTTCCAAGTGCCCAGCCCAATTTTTGGCTCATGGAAGAGGAGCTAAAAATTAGACCTGTTGCCCTATTGCCTGTCTTCAGCTCTGAATAATCCACGCAGTCGGCATACATCGACCAGAGTAATGGGAATACCGCTCCAGCGCAGATACTGATGATGACCTGCAATGCAAAAATTTCCCATACCTGGCTTTTGTCGAGCCAGTAAAACAGTATGCTGCCAACAGTTGCCAAGAGCATGGTTAAGATAAATGTATTTTTCTTTCCAATTTTGTTGCTTACTGGAGCCGCCAAAATAACACCTAGAATATTGGCGGCCTGCCCCAATGCAAGGTAGAGTCCACTCAATACAAATGGAATGTTCAGAAGTACGATCTGGCCATAATTTTCTTCGTGTACGTAATATTTGAAATAGTACAGTGCTGCGCCATCCCTTACCGAATTGAAGACCAACGTGGAGACTCCCGCTCCCAATAAAATCCACCAAGGACTATTATTCAGCAGATCCCTGACATCCTGCTTTAAACTACTTTTACTATCCGTTACTGGTTGGACCCGTTCGCGTGTCCAAGCAAAACAGAGCAGAAATAGAACGACGGAACAGAGCGCTATAACAGCCACTGCCATCACCCAGCCCTGCTGCTGGGCCTGAATATCCTGCCTGTGGCCACTGAAAAAATTGACCATTGGATTGAAGAGCAATAACGTTACGAAACTGCCAAGATATGCAAAGCTCATTCGGAAGGTGGCCAGCACACTCCTGGTTTTGGGCGACGAACTTATTACCCCCAATAAAGACGCATAGGGCACATTAATAGCCGAATAAACCATCATCATGACCGAATAAGTAAGATAAGCATACACAACTTTTCCACTTTCAGCGAGTGCAGGGGTATAAAACGTGAACACACCAATTACACCAAATGGTACCGCAACGTACAGTAGGTAAGGTCTGAATTTACCCCATTTCGATCGTGTACGATCGGACAGTACACCAATAATAGGATCAAACAAAGAATCCCAGACGCGCGTGACCAGAAACATGGTACCGACCACTTTTGCTTCCATCCCGAATATATCTGTATAGAAGAACATGAGATACATGCCAAACAATTTCCAGAACATGGACGAAGCAGCGTCCCCTAGTCCATAACCGATTTTTTCCTTTAATGTAATACGTTCCGTTTTACTCATCATTCTCGTTTTGCAATAAATTTAAACATTTTATTGTGCTAAGTTCTTTGAAATAATCCCGACAAGTGTTTCAACCGATGTTTTTGATCGCATGCCATCTCCAGTTGTAGACAAGCAGTAGTCCAACAGTTTTTCAACCGAAGATACGGCCACATGCATACGGGTATCACTCGAGGCATAATAAAGATAAACTGTACCATCATCATCTGCAATCCAGCCGTTACTAAAAAGCACGTTTGAGACATCACCAACGCGTTCCTCACCCATTGGAGCCATCAGATGACCTGCCGGTTCGGCAATCAGTTTTTCTGGCGCAGCAAGATCAGTCAGATAGACATACAGGACATAGCGCAGTCCAGCAGCACATGCGCGCACGCCGTGCGCGAGGTGCAACCAGCCTTTGTCTGTTTTGATAGGTGCTGGCCCTTCTCCATTTTTCAGCTCTTTGATCGTGTGGTAATACCGATGGTTTATGATTCTTTCCTCGTATACTATTGCATTCTCCATGCTATCTACCAAGCCCCAGCCAATACCGCCGCCACTTCCGGTATCGATAAATCCATCCTGCGGGCGGGTATATAAGGCATATTTACCGTCGACAAATTCGGGGTGCAGAACCACATTTCGCTGTTGGCTCTTGGATCTCAGATCCGGTAGCCTTTCCCAGTGTTTTAGATCTTTTGTACGCACGATTCCTGCTGCGGCCACTGCCGAAGAAAGGTCTCCGGAAGCCGCTGCCGGATCTTTCCGTTCGGTACAGAAAATACCATAAATCCAGCCATCTTCATGGGCCGTCAGGCGCATATCATAGACATTTGTATCCGGATCATTCGTCTCGGGAAGATCGACCGGAAAATCCCAGAACTTAAAATTGTCAATTCCGTTTGCGCTTTCAGCTATTGCAAAGAAGGACTTACGGTCATTTCCTTCGACCCGTACGACCAATACGTATTTATCGTTCCACTTGATCGCACCGGCATTAAAAGTTCCGTTAATACCAAATCGTTCCATCAAAAATGGATTGCTTTGCTCATTTAAATCATACCGCCAGAAAAGCGGGGTATGAGCTGCTGTCAAGACAGGATGTTCATAGCGCTGGTAAATACCGTTGTGCTCCTTCACAGGATGGTTTTTTCTTTCTAATAGGGCAAAGTGATCTGCTTCAACATCTTTTAGACGTTGTTCAAATAGTGTACTCATGATTCGAATTAAATATAAAGTAAGTTCTTTTTTATGTTTTATTTATCTTGATTGTTCAACATGGAGGACACGTCTAAAGAGGTCCAATCCCGCGACATGAAATGCATTTCCGGTGCTATGTCCATGCAATGGAAAAGCCATCCAGGATTTTTCACTTTTCACCTGATTATACGCTGCAAAATTGATATGTGGCGGGCAAACATTATCCTGCACCCCGATTCCCATGACCAATGGCACCCGGATACGGGAAGCCAGATTTTTAATATCAAAATAAGAAAGGGTCTTGTACACCTGTTTCCAGCTCAGTTCCGGGTGTTGAGCCCTGTAGTGATCTACATCCGATTTTGGCCAGGGTGCAATGTTGAAATAATCCTGAAAATCCGATAGAAAAGGAATACCAATTGCCAGTGCTTTTACACGTGAATCCAGCGATGCCGCAACAACCGACAATGCACCCCCCTGACTCGATCCACGCACAGCAATACGTTCACCATCAATTTCATCTCTTGAGCTGACAAAATCCAGTGCACGCAGCACATCCATAAACGCCCCGCGATAGTAATACGTTTCTTTACTGTCTATGCCATAGGTAAACCAAGTACCGAAATGATTTGATTTTTCATTCAATGCCTGTCCCCGGATGGAAAGTACAAAATAGGCGAATCCATCCCAGCTCTGATTCGGAAAATAAGGTTTTGATCCATAGCCCATATATTCGACAATGACTGGGTGCTTTCCTGCTTTTTTAGGTTTAGCGTAGTAGCCCATAATAAGCTCATTATCCAGCGAACGCATGGACACATGGTACATTTCATAATCCAGCTTGGACTGCTCCGGAATCAACATCAACTGATAATCAGGCTTTATGTTAGCGAGCTGGGCTCTATTTGCTTTCCAGAATTTATCAAAATCTGTTGCCTCATCGTTTGGCGAAGCAATCTTTTCAGGCTCATAGCCCACATTGACCTGTTCTTCCAGTTTGTGTCCACCGTCGATCTCCACAGACACCTTATAGCGGTAAAATCCCGGTTCGACATTCTTTAATCCAAAGGTACCCAAAGGAGCTGTTGCATGCCCAGGAATATCGACCTTCAATTCCTGTGATTTGATCGGTTTGTACGCATCCGTCGTCAACGAAATTTTCAAGGTTGCCTTCAGTGATTTTTTACCTCTATTTTCTATCGTTGGCGCTATAGCGATACTATCTTTGCCCAGGAAAATATAATCATCATCCAGGACATTGACTTTCAGCTTCAGTTTATCCACTGTTGAGGCCGGTTGTACCTGCATAACCGCTGCATTTAAGAAGCCGCCATTGGCACTCCAACCATCAAAAAATTTGATAGCAATCACATTTTCACCGGTAAGGTCAAGCACTTCCAAGGGGACGAAATACCGGCGTTCATGATCAAAGTAGCCAGCGAAATTATGTGGAAATTCTCCCGTTTTACCAACTAAATGACCATTGACATACACTTCCTCACAGGCGGCAAATTTACCGAGATCAATTTCAACACCTTCAGCCTCGACAATTTTTTGCTGCATCTGGGCAGGAAAAGCCAGCTGCTTGCGATACCAGCCAAAGCCCTGTTCCAACAATTTCCCCTGCTCTTTGAGCGGTTTGTTGGATACGACGGTTGCCCAGTGTTTATCCCGGTAATCTTTCGTGTTCCAGCTGCTGTCCCTTCCCTCACCGGCATGAAACCTCCAATCGGTACCAAAATCATGTGTTGCGCTATTTTTAGGCTGCATCTGTGCGTGACATTCTAGTAGGAATGCTGCTCCGCACAGCGACATTAACAGGGCAGTTTTTATAGAGTTGCTCATTTATTGATCGTTTTTAAATCTTGTCTCACCATTTTTCCCCAAGGCTTGAGCTGCTTGTCAGACCAGCCATTTGCCGGCACCTGCTGATCCGCAATCATGGAGCAGCTTTCATTTTTATCAGCGATAGACCAGGCTATCCAGCTGATTTGATGCTGAGCCATCCATTCCTTCCAGATTGTCCATTCCTTTTGATCTATCGGTCCGTCACCATCGGCATTCATCCCTGCACATTCCGACACAAAAATCGGAATACCTTTGGCCAGGGCATAATCAGCACGGTCACGTAGAAACTGCTTATGTGTACCTGCATAGAAGTGTACTGTATACATCAGGTTGCTGAATCCTTCGATAGGCTTATCAGCGACCAAGTGTATATCCTGATCCCAATTGGGGCATCCGACCAAAATGATATTATCTGGGTCTATGGCCCTAATGACGGGGATCACTTCCTTTGCATAGGCTTGAATTTCCTCCCAGCTTGTCTCCATGGGTTCATTGAATATCTCATAGATGACATTTGGATAACGCCCGTACTTGCTCGCTACAGTGCGAAAGAATTCCTTTGCCTGCGGCGTATGCAGATGGTGTGCATGCCAATCCACAATCACATATACGCCCGCTGCTATTGCCGCATCGACCACGGCATATAATTGCTTGAGCGCTGCCTCAGGATTTTGTAAGTAAGCCTGGTCAGGCTCTACACCGATAGCAGCACGGACCACCTGAACATTCCAGTCTTTTTTAAGCCAATTGATGGTCTCGGCAGTATAAAAGCGCGGCCACCAGTTGTGCCAGCCCAGGCTGACACCATGAAGAGCCAGCGTATCGGCGTGCGCATCGACAAGCGCTGTACCCGATACACGGAGCTGACCATGCCTGGCAACAACTGTTTTGGAATTAGGCTTGGGGTTGATCCATGCAGATCGACAGGCCACCGTCAGCAACATAGTTACCATCAGTATGCAGTATACATATCTTTTCAACTGAGCTCCTATTTTTTAACGATCCTGAAATTGCACACGCTGAAGTCGTCATTGACATCGACAGTAGGTTGGTAAGAGAAAACAAAGGTATTCCAACCCGTTTTCAGATAGGTCCCATTACCCTGGGAGGCATCTTTATAAAACTCTGTCAAATCAACGCGCATCGTCTTCCATTGGCCATACGTATTCAGGGCACCATTCTCGGCAGGATTGTAACGTGTCTCCTGTCTGTCGCCGCCCAATATAAAATTCCCCTGGCTAATCGAAGCCGTACTTTTGGTGTTGATCTCAAATTTGACATAGTAATCTTTGGGATTGGCCAATACCGCAGCTTCATTCAAATCAAAACCTGACCAGAAAATACCGTTCCAGGACCAAGCACCGAAAGATTGACGGATCCGCAAAAAGCGATCAAAGCCGGGCAAAATGGCCGGGTCACCGCTTGCTTTTCCATCGGTAACGTAGGCGGACAAAGATTTGATATCCAGCATGGAAATTCCTTTCTCTCTAAATTTTACTTGTCTCGGCACCTCAATCAGTGGGCTTGAAAACGATAGCGTTGCACCATCGGCCGTACTGGAAGGAAAAATAAAATAGACAGAGTCTGCGACACTGTGAAGAGGTTTGATTTCAGTGTTATTAAGTAAGAATTTTCCCTCCAATACATCCAATTTATAGAGATCCAAATATTTACCTACGAGAATGGCCGTATCTCCAGCAGCAACAAACTCATTGTATAGCCCTTCAATCACCAGATTGGGAATTTTTACTTCAAAAGGAAATTCCGTAATTCCTTTTGCCGTCTCCACAGTTACCTTATTATTTACCTCAGTCGGAACGATACGCGGTATAGGTAACGTAATACGGGATCTGACAGCATAGACCGTCGCTAGGTCTACCTCCACATCGTTTAATTTTATGGACTTAAGCTCAGCAAGATTATTACCCTGTAAGACGATCATATCTGTAAGCGCTGCACTGGTAATTGTCGCATTGAGATCTGCTGCTGTTGAGACTTTTTCGATAACAGGTGGGCCATCTGAGCTCAACTGATCGTCATAGCCGTCGTTATAGTTAACAATATCCTTCTGGCAGGAGATCATTCCTAGGGAAAGGTAACCTGACAATATGGTAAATAATATGGATTGATTTAATAATTTCATGGTTATTCAAATTTAGGTTTACGTTAATTCCAACCGGGATTATTTGAAGTGATTGTGGTATTGACGCCCACTTCAGAATTGGGGATTGGGTAAAGCAAATGCTTTTCAGTGCGTATTTTCACAACCCCCACCTCATCGGTTCCACCAATTTTATTCATGACATCAAGGTAAATCCCCCAACGGATCAAATCCCAGCGGCGGTCGCCTTCCAGTGCAAATTCCATTGCCCTCTCCTCTAGCACTGCAGAGCGGAATCCGCTTTGATTATCGATATTTCCATCTCCAGTGAGTCTACGGGGCGTCGCATTGCTTCTTTCGCGTACCTGATTGAGCTTTGCCAATGCCACTGTACGTGCAGCAGTACTATTGTCTGCCTCATTAGCTGCCTCTGCATAGATGAGTAACACATCCGCAAATCGAAGAAAATACCAAGGCGCATCAGTACGCTCAAGTTTATTGTTGC
>NZ_DKSP01000001.1:0-6104 GCF_002472745.1 Sphingobacterium sp. UBA7253
CTTTGGTATGCGCCAACTCAGTAGCGATCCCGATAAGTGCATCAGTACTTCATGACAAAAAAAAAACCGCAATTAAATTTAAACAGGTCTCATGTATTATTAAACTTCGTGATTACATAATTAGGCTTAGATTATGACCCAGATGGCTTTCGCAAAATGGCCTATATCTTTTTGCGCCTGTAATATTGAAGCGTTAAGTTTAAAATAGTGACAACCCGAATTTAATTGCGGCAAATTCGTCGTTTAAGCTCTAAATATAAAGAACGTAAATTTATTTTTTAAAGAAATCCGTCAACAACTGATCAAGTTCCTGTACTGAATTTTCCAAACCCACTTCGTGGTTTTGAGACTGCCGCTCTGCATTAAGCATACGCGTCGCAAATTGCAATACACACATGGATAACAAATCCTGCTTATCTCTCACAGTATAGTTTTCCTGCAATTCCTTTACTTTTTCATTTATCAATTTCGCAGCGTGTCGAATTACTTCTTCCTCCGCGCTCTCCACCCGAAGGGGATAAACACGATCTGCGATATTTATTTTTATGGAAATCTCTCCCATTTCTTTGAGCTTTTTAACGTTGTATTAGTTTGAATCCGATAACACTTCTCCCAACTATTTCAACAAACTAATACACTTGTCTATTTCCCGCACAAAATCGTTAATTTTTTGTTTTGTGTCAAGTATTTTTTCATTAATTGCTTCCTTATCCGTTTCAGAATCTAACGTACGGGCAACTGCCAACGCTTTGACCTTCTCTTCCAATTGCTTGCTCTTATCGTTGCTCGCATCGAAAGCCACTTTTAAGGATTGTACCTCTAATTTAAGCAAATCATTTTCTTCTTGCAAGACTTCGCACAATTGAATTAAATTTTTCGTTTTCTCAACGATCAGATTCATTTGTGAAGACAATGTTGCCATAATATAAATTGAATATTACCAATTAATGTTGTATCTCTAATTAACCACGCACTTCCGCGCCTAGTTCCTTCTCAAAATTAACAATTAATTTTTGAACTATCGCATCAATTTGCTTATCAGTAAGTGTTTTTTCTTCATCCTGCAAGATAAAGCTCAGAGCATAAGACTTTTTCCCTTCCGGAATTTTATCACCTTTATACACGTCAAACACATTTACCTCCTTTAAAAGCTTGCGTTCGGTCTTCTGAGCGACAAATTGTAGCTTATCGAAGCTTACATTTTCGTCGATCAAGAGCGATAAATCTCTGCGTACAGCCGGGAATTTGGAAACTTCTTTATATTGAATGCTATTCTTACGAATAATTTTCATCAAAACATCCCAGTCAAAATCAGCAAAGAAAACCTGACCTTCAACATCTGCTTTTTTCAAATCTGCGTTTGCAATTGCACCAAATGAAACCAAACATTTCTGCCCTTTCATATAGTTCAAACCATAGGCAAAATGGGAACTTGTAGCATCTTGTATCTGAATTCCTTCAATTTTCAGCCTTTTGATAACAGTATCTACGGCTGCTTTTAGGTTATAGAAATTAACTGCATCTTTTTTGCTATTCCATTGCTCAGCTTCATTTTTACCCGCCATGGCAAAAACCAGGTGCTGTGTTTCTTTATAACCTTCACCATCCAGCGCATAAGTCTTACCGAATTCAAAGAATTTCAGATCAAAGTTTCTTCGTTTTTGGTTATATTCAATCGCACTCAAAACAGAAAACACCATATTTTGACGCATCGTATCCAAATCCGAACTCAATGGATTATACAATTTAACCGCCGTTTCGCTATCATCCGCATAGTCCAGCTTTGTTAGGGAGTTGGACAGAATCTCACGAAATCCATTTGCAATGAGCAGATCAGCCAATTGATTTAAGACAACTTCCTTATCTGGCTTTTCAACCGTATTTAAAGAGGCCTTAATCTGTGACTTCAACTCAATATTGTTATAACCGTAAATACGCAACACTTCCTCCACAACGTCTACCTCACGTGTGACATCGACGCGATATGCCGGCACCAACACATCAAGGCCTGTTTCAGTTTCTGAAGTGACTTCAATGCCAAGAGCGACAATAATGGATTTAATTTCTTCATTTGGAATCGCCTGACCGATCAAACGAACCACATTCGCATAGCTCACGTGAAATGAAAACGGTTTAATCACAACAGGATACTCATCCTTTAGGGTAGATGAAATCGTTCCACCTGCAATTTCTTGAATCAATAAAGCAGCGCGCTTCAATGCTTCAACCGTAATATTTGGATCGGTACCCCGTTCGAAACGGAAAGAAGCATCTGTTTTTAAACCATGTCTTTTGGAAGTCTTCCGTACAGAAACAGCATTAAAATAAGCTGACTCCAAAAATACATTGGTCGTTTCGGCTGATACACCAGAATGTGCTCCACCAAAAACCCCCGCAATACACATCGGTTTTTCAGCATCGGCAATCACCAAGTCCTCTGCAGACAAGGTACGCTCCACACCATCCAGGGTAACAAATTTCTCGCCCTCTGTCGCAAGACGAACTAGGACTTTATTTCCCGCAATTTTATCAGCATCAAAAGCATGCAATGGCTGACCTAAATCGTGTAATATATAATTTGTGACGTCGACAATATTATTGATCGGACGAACACCGATAACATTTAATTTCTCTTTCAACCAATCTGGAGATTCGCCAACGCGAACACCAGTAATATTGATACCACTATAACGTGGGCTCGCCTGTGCGTCCGCAACGACCACTGTCGTTCCCTCAGCCTCAGCAGCCTTGAATGCAGAAACATCTGCTTTTAACACTTGTGTACGAAAATGTGCCGCAATATCTCTTGCAACGCCTAAATGCGAAGCTGCATCTGCACGATTTGGTGTTAAACCAATTTCATAACGGTAATCATCCTGGATATTGAAATGATCTTTCACTAGGGTCCCCACGGCAACATCAGCTGGTAATTCAACGATACCGGCATGGGATGTTCCTAAACCGATTTCATCTTCTCCACATAACATACCTTCGGAAACTTCACCACGAATTTTAGATTTGGTAATTTTAAAAGGCTCTCCTGTAAGCGGATGACATGTAGTGCCCACTGTAGCAACAATGACTTTCAATCCTGTACGACAGTTCGGTGCGCCACATACAATGTGCAATAACTCCGGTCCACCGACATCAACGGTAGTTACTCTTAATTTATCGGCATTAGGATGCTGTTCACAAGTTTTCACTTCACCAACAACCAAACCATCCAATCCACCTGGGATACTCTGCACGACGTCCAAAGCTTCTACTTCCAATCCTGTATTTGTCAAGATAAGCGATAGTTCCTCCGGTGTCGAATCTATATTAACGTGTTGTTTTAACCAATTATATGAAATATTCATCTCGAATTTGATTTGATGCACAAACTTAGATAAATTTGAGTTTATATCCAACGTCAATTTACCCTTCATCAACAGTTGGTCTGAATTTAATGCAGTAGGTAGGCTCCTCAAAAGACTTCATTAAGCTAGGCAGCAAGCGATTTTATCTTTTTTGGAAAGTTGATACGATAGAACCAAGTTAGCTATTTGGACCTTAGATTCATACCGAAGGAAGAGATCGTATGAAGGAGTTCATAAACCCCTTCCCAAGGATAATCATATTTATTCATAGGTGATGAATGCTGCGAATGTAGGGGCTTTCCCCGAACGAAACGAATGCAATTATTAATTATAACTTTTATTTACATGAATTAACACAACTTTACACTTATTTACACAAAACAGCAATTTTGGCCTTTTCCAATACACAAAACAGCAATTTTGGCCTTTTCCAATAAACGCAACCTGAGCCTATTTTTTAATGAAAATTCAAGCATTTCCATCAAAATAAATATGTAACTTTGTGCTTTAATTTGAAGAACGTTCAAAACAAACATTTATAATGATTCATTTCTTTGAGAACCCATCGAACACTGTATATGGTGTTCAAAGCGTAAACTCTTTACCACAAGAAGACATTACTAAACTCAACTGGCTATTCGGCAACGCCAAAAAACTAGACGACCAAAACCTTAACCATTACTTTGTAGGACCCCGCGCTGCGATGGTTACTCCCTGGAGTACCAATGCCGTAGAAATCACACAAAATATGGGCATTGCAGGAATTGTTCGTATAGAAGAATTTCAACCGGTACCAGCGGATTTCAATGACTTCGATCCAATGATTTCACAAAAGTTCAGTATGTTGACACAGGACATGTATACCGTCAACATCACACCTGAACCGATATTGGAAATTGAAGACATCGAGGCCTACAACAAATCTGAGGGCCTTGCGCTAAATCCAGAAGAAGTAGACTACCTCAATAATCTTTCGACCAAGTTGGGTCGTCTGCTTACAGACTCGGAAGTATTCGCTTTTTCACAAGCAAATTCTGAACACTGTAGACACAAGATTTTCAATGGTACCTTTATCATTGATGGCGAAGAGCAGCCCACTTCCCTATTTAAATTAATCAAAAAGACTTCTGAAACCAATCCGAACGAGATTGTTTCTGCTTATAAAGATAACGTTGCCTTTGTTAAAGGTCCACGTGTCACACAATTTGCGCCTAAATCTGCCGACAAACCTGATTTTTACGAAGAGAAAGCATTTGATTCGGTTTTATCAGTAAAAGCAGAAACACACAATTTCCCTACTACTGTAGAACCATTTTCGGGGGCTGCTACTGGGTCAGGTGGTGAAATCCGCGACCGTATGGCCGGTGGCCAAGGAGCGATTCCATTGGCGGGTACAGCCGTATATATGACTGCTTATTCGCGATTGGAACAAAATAAATTGGACCTTCAGGCAGGAACAGTAACTGAGCCAGCAAAGGAACTCAACAAAACACGCCCATGGGAAAATGCGATGCAAGAGCGTCAATGGTTATACCAAACCCCAGTTGACATCCTGATCAAAGCTTCCAACGGTGCTTCTGACTTCGGTAATAAGTTTGGTCAGCCCCTCATTACAGGTTCTGTATTGACCTTTGAGCATGAAGAGGATGGCCGTAAACTTGGTTACGACAAAGTCATTATGCAAGCTGGTGGTGTTGGCTATGGAAAACTAGATCAAGCGAAAAAACATACGCCGAAAACTGGTGATAAAGTCGTTATCCTAGGTGGTGAAAATTACCGCATCGGAATGGGTGGAGCCGCTGTATCTTCTGCAGATACAGGAGCATTTGGTTCTGGAATTGAGCTTAATGCGATTCAACGTTCCAATCCAGAAATGCAAAAACGTGCCGCAAATGCTGTTCGTGGCTTAGTAGAGTCCGATCATAACCCAATTGTCTCTATCCATGATCATGGTGCAGGTGGCCACTTAAACTGTTTATCTGAACTTGTTGAAGAGACCGGAGGTTTAATTGACCTGGATGCACTTCCTGTAGGAGATCCTACACTATCGGCAAAAGAAATTATCGGTAATGAATCGCAAGAACGTATGGGACTTGTGATCGCTGAAGATGATATTGACACGTTAAAACGTGTTGCAGACCGCGAACGTGCACCAATGTACACTGTAGGTGATGTCACTGGCGACCACCGCTTTACTTTCGAATCGAAAAGTACAGGTGAAAAACCAATGGATTACGCCCTTGAAGATTTCTTTGGTTCATCGCCAAAAACTTTCATGCGCGATAAAACCGTCGTTCGCAATTATGCTGATCTTGCTTATGATGCAGCCGACATTCCAAACTACTTAAACCAAGTATTACAATTGGAAGCTGTTGCTTCGAAAGATTGGTTAACTAATAAAGTAGACCGTTGTGTTGGTGGCCGTGTTGCCAAACAACAATGTGCAGGTCCATTGCAATTGGCGTTGAACAACGTCGGTGTTATGGCACTTGACTATAAAGGTAAAGAAGGTATTGCGACAACAATAGGTCACTCCCCTGTTGCTGCCTTGGTGGATCCGGCGGCGGCAAGTAGAACGGCTATTGCCGAATCACTTTCCAACATCGTATTTGCGCCAATCAAAAATGGCCTCGCAGGAATCTCCCTATCGGCCAACTGGATGTGGGCGGCCAATAATGAGGGGGAAGATGCCCGCTTATACCAAGCTGTTAAAGCCTGCTCGGATTTTACCATTGCATTGGGAAT
>NZ_DKSP01000002.1:0-1171 GCF_002472745.1 Sphingobacterium sp. UBA7253
TTATTTAGGACAGATGTGATTCTTGATAACCAAATATGATCCATCAGTTAAGAAACGATCACTAGTAGCATAATTATTCATACTACTTTGAGAAAAGTTGATAGAAGGGATACCATTTACATCCAACCTATCCGCCGAGGAGGCTGTCATTCCATCTGGAATACCGTTCCACGATTTCATGATATCCGTGTGCAGCGCACTTGGCGTACCGGACATGGCCATTAAACTAGCATAGGAAGAATCGTATATTTTACCACCGATAGCGTAAGTGAATAACGCTGAGAAGCTGAAGTTTTTATACTCAAAGCTGGTATTGAAACTTCCATTCATTTTAGGAATAACCGATCCAGACCAGCCCCTTAGACCATAGCTAGAAGCATTAGTTACATAGTATTTTCCATTAATTTCAACAAGTTCCGCTGTAGGGATCTCCGCTTTTCCTGGTGCAGAACCATTCACATTAAAACGCTCTGTATCTGCCAGGTAAAGTGAACGACCAGTCATCTGATCTACACCCGCATACTTAAACAACCAGAAGTCATAACGGCTTCCACCTTCAACCCATTTGAAATTACCAGTTACAATTCCGTTCTCCCTATTTTCTTCAGGTAGTGATAATATTTTATTCGTCAACCAAGTTGCATTCGCACCAACATTCCATCTCCATCCATCACCCTTTAACACGTCTACATCAAAAGTTAACTCGAAGCCCCTATTTGACATTGAACCAATATTCCTTGTTACTGTTGAAACTGCACTCGAAGATGATGTTGCTCCAGCAGACAATGGAAGATTAAAATCAAAAATCAAGTTTTGAGACTGCTTGTTAAAGTATTCAAAGCTTAAATTTGCTCGTTTAAATAACCGGGCTTCTACTGCCGCAGAGAACGAACTAGAGGTTTCCCAAATTAAGTCAGGTGAAGGGTTTTGGTTTTTAAATACCGCACCTGCATTCGCATTCTGGCTTAACTCATATAAGGATAAATAAGAATACTTACTTGCACTTTCATCATTACCTACTTCACCGTAAGATGCTCGAACCTTCAAATCATTAACAGTATTCAGCATATCTTTAAAGAAATCCTCTTTAGATACGCTCCAGCTACCGCCTAATGACCAAAAGTTACCCCAACGATTGTCTGGGCTGAATCGAGATGAGCCATCTCTTCTA
>NZ_DKSP01000002.1:1300-3204 GCF_002472745.1 Sphingobacterium sp. UBA7253
ATGAGCCATCTCTTCTAAAAGATGCTTCCGCAAAATATTTACCCGCGTAATTATAACGAGCGCGAGACAAGAAACTTTCTACACGATAATCTTCTTGATAGTCATAAAGCGACGTGATTTTGGTAAAATTAACCATATCCGTTTGGCCTTCAAAAATTTCATCTGTTTTATAGCCATATAGATAACTCCAGTTGTCAGAATAATTCTCATGTCCTGCCAATATATCCAGATGGTGTAAACCAAAATCTTTGTTCCAAGTCAATAATTGTTGAACTGTATAGTTTTTGTAGCGATAAATATTCCTAGCCGCTCTACCCTGACCTGCACCATCCCCTATTATTGCGTTATTATACGTACGACGTTCTGAATTGCGAAGATTTAAATCACCGTTTAAAGTCAATGTAAAATCTTTCAGAAACTTGAATTCAAGAAAGCCTCTACCATTTACTGTATTACGAATCGTTTGGTCTCTGTTTAATTCATTTTCCCAAATGGTATGTCTTCCTACATATTGCAATCTTGTAGATTCACCGTTATCATACTGTATTTTTCCGGCCTCGTCCAATGCATAAGATCCGTCTGCGTTATGCAAATGAATTGGATAGATTGGTGCTATCGATCTTGCATAGTTATACGGATTAACAAATGAACTTGCATCGTCAGTAGAACCGCTAATTTGATTTGAGATCTGATGTGAACCTGCTAAGTTAAAGCCATACTTGAACCAATCTTTAGCTTGAAGTTCGGCATTTAATCGTCCAGTAAATCTTTTTAAACCCGAATTTTTAATGTATCCTTTCTCGTCCAGGTATCCTGTCGAATAAAAAACCTTTGCTTTATCTGTAGCGGTAGTTCCATCAATGTTATAATTTTGACGATGTCCAACGCGATCTACTTCTTTAAACCAATCCAAGTCGTCTGCATATCCACTTTTTATCTGGGCATCAGAGACAAGCTTTCCATTGGAATCAAATAATTTATCATCAGCTTTATCATAGATGTTTAATTTCAAATAATTGCTCACCAAAGATTTGGTTGCTTCATTATTTGCAGATTGAACTGTTGGATAGGATGCCGAATTGTTAGTTAGTAAACTATTTCTATATCCCTGCCACATGGCTTCCATAAATTGTCTATCATTCACGCGATCGTATTCGGCAATACCTCTCGAGTAGAAACCTTGGTCTGTTGAGATATTAACCTGAGAACGGCCAGCCTTACCCTTCTTGGTGGTAATAATAATAACCCCATTACTAGCCCGACTTCCATAAAGTGCAGATGATGAAGCATCTTTTAACACTGAAATACTTTCCACATCATTGGGGTTGATATCGGAAATATTACCACCAAAAGGTACACCGTCCACGACATACAGCGGGTTGTTAGATCCATTCAATGATGAAAATCCACGTATCCGTATACTAGGTTCTGCACCTGGCATACCAGAAGTGTTGTTCAGTTGAATACCAGCAGCAGATCCCTCTAAAGCTGCAAATGCATTGGTAACTGGTCTCTTTTCGATATCTTTAGCAGAGACGGAGGTTACGGATCCAGTCACAGATTCTTTTTTGGCAGTACCATAAGCGACTACGACAACCTCATCTAATGCTGTATTCTGATCCTCTAGTGACACGTTGAATAATGACTGTCCATCTTTAACGATTATAGTCTTATCAGAATGACCGACATACCTGAAAACCATTACTTTACCAACAGGAACTGATAAAGAATATTTTCCATTTGCATCTGTTTGAGTAGCAATGTTTGATCCTTGAACAGCAATTGTAACTCCTACCAACGGTTTCCCGTCAGCGCCAGTTACACGACCGCTTACTTTCTTCTCTTGCGCAAAAGCAACAGAAGAAAGGATCATACTCCCCACGAAAAAACTGAGTAGTTTGTGT
>NZ_DKSP01000002.1:3282-4140 GCF_002472745.1 Sphingobacterium sp. UBA7253
GTGTTTCATATGTTTATGTTTGTTTAAATAAGTAGTTTATCTAACTAAATACGATAAAAGCACCGAAGAAACTTTTAATATATGTTTTTCAAAAGTGATGAGCCCAACAGGCTAATACAGTTAGTGTACAAAACCAAACATGAAATGTTAAGGTTTTGTTAAAAGCAAAGATAAAACAACTTTTAAAGATGCAACAAGAAGTTATAAATAGAATTAAAAAACTGGAAAACAAACGATATAAATCATAGTATTTCACACAAAAAAATAACACAAAAAAAACACTAAATACCAAACAATTACACAAACAACACACCTTAATCTAAAAAAGTAGCTATTTTTTTTATGAAGTAACAATAAATACTGTAATATTTTGTATTTTTCATCATAAAACTACCCTTACAATCGATAATAATAAAAAAACACATGTAACTGCTATCAAAAAGACAAAACAATAGTTCGAACCAATAAAAGGCAAAAAAAAAGATGAACTACAAAAGCTTAAATCCAATATTATATACAAAAAGCTTAGATCAAACTATTCAGTTCTATGCTGAAAAACTCGGGTTTACATGTGTTGAAAAAAACGAAGCATTGAACTGGGCTCTACTGCGAAGTGGAACCATCGAAATCATGTTTTCGCATCCTGGCGAAAGCATTGCTTTTGAAACAGCACAATTTACCGGGTCCCTTTATTTTAACATAGCGGATGTTGATAATTTATGGGAAAGTTTGAAAGATAATGTCAAAATATGTTATGAAATAGCAACTTTCGAATGGGGAATGCGTGAGTTTGCTATTTACGATAGTAATGGATATGTGCTTCAGTTTGGGCAGGAAACTACAATAGAAACCACTTTA
>NZ_DKSP01000004.1:0-21103 GCF_002472745.1 Sphingobacterium sp. UBA7253
ACCATCTTTTGAGCAATTCCTGCCGAATTTTTACATTTCATCGGATTTTCATCGGGTCGGCATTGGGTTTTGATCGATGTAGCCCGATGAGATCCCGATGAAAACTCAAGGCCGACTGCATGAAAGGCCGAAGTTGGGGCGAAGTTGATCAGGCAAAAGCCCAAACAAGACGATGCCTCTCCGGCTCGTCGACTGACCGTTGGCTCGGCTTCGAGACTTCTTCGGGACATGGTCGAGACAGGCTTGGCACTTCTTCGGCTCGGCTTCGGCAGGGCTTCGAGTACGCTTCGACTCCTACCCGAAGCGTACTCGAACAGCAGTCGAAGCGTTCCCGAAGAAGAGTCGACGCTGGTACGACGCAGTGTCGAACGATCCTCAAACAAAACCCGAAGGATGCCCGAAGAATCTGCTTTTTCTAGAAGATTCTGAGCGCTAATTTTACAGCGCTTTTTTAGCAAGGTCGAACTACCTTTAAAGTACGTTTTTCCTTGTCCAATTTTCTTACGCAATAATTGCGTAAATAGTACTATATCTGTGCTTAAGTAGTGCTTCACAGGTACTTGAAATATATAAGTTATATAGCCCCTTAAAAAGGCTAAAAATTTCAGGGTATTCATCATTTAGTTGGTTAGTAGTTACTTCGATAACCGGCTGAAAAATTCCACGACTTTTTTGCTCAACTCCATTTCTTTTCCGATGCGCTCTTTATCTTCTGCTGACAGCTGCATTTTACGCAGGTCTATATAGCGATAATTGGCGACATTGTAGGCGATCAATACGCGATACAATGCAGTTGCAAATTCCTGCATTTCCTCATCTTTCAGGAGCCTATTCTCTCCTGCGCCACCATCAAGATACGTGCTCAATAGCTGTAGTATATTAGCAGATACAGTCTCTAACGCATAGTGATTCCAGAATGCCTCAATCTCCTTTATAGGGTCATAATCGACCTTATGGACATCATAAATCATCTGGTCAAAAGCAAATTGTAGCGCTAAAATCCTGTTCATTTTTCAGTAAGTCAATCGTAACCGAAAGCACATAGCATCCCCTCTCCGATCGCAATCAGTTTTTTATTGGGAGCCTGATGTCACTCAGTTCACATTAGTAATAATTAATTCATTCTGGGAGCCAGAGCGCGTTTGAATGAGGGGGCACAAGGTGTATAATATTGGCGATACGCGATCCATGGCAAAGAGAATCCAAATCCTATTTGGCCACACCAGCCGAGCTACTCGGGGGCAGTGATGATGTTTTTTGATTGTTGTTTTTTGTTCATACTCATAAATTGATTTTATAATTTATGAGTCTCTTGGGTTTAGTGCACTATAGCAGGCCACTACCAACCGTACTGTCAGCTTCCGACGGCTTTGGAACGGTAACGATAGGGCCCACACGCTATAGTATATATCAAATATATATAAAATATCGTAATGGGCATTAAACCTATCGCCTCGTCCAATTGAAATGTCGGAATTCACAGTCGAGACTCTTCTAGTCTAATACCTAAACTTAATAAAAAATTAAGATTCAACACAAATATAATCAAATATTTAAATAAATACAAATTTTTACTAATACATTTTATAAATGACTAATAGACGATCATTGCCTAATGAAGAAAGTCATATTAATTAGTTCTATTTCGCTATACATAATAAACATCATCCGTAAAATCAGGACACATTTAGGTATTAATACAAGGGACATTCAGAAGATACTCGGATTAGATCCTGATGGGAACATATTGGGAGCAATTGAAAGTAATTCTAATTCGGCGAGATATCATGATCAACATCTAAATAAACTCGCTTTGGCTTTCACCACCAAATCATTTGAACTCGGATACAATGTTACTTATACTTTAAATGATTTCTATCCTCCAATAGATTTTGAAGAGAGGATGGTCGAAAAAATCATAGTCAAAATAGATCCTAAGGAATTAGGCCAGACGGGAACTCTTTATTTGTTGTTAGTGGAAGAAAGTGATACTTTTTTCGATGATTGGCATACGTCAAAAGAAATTGCGCAATATTGCGGCAGTAAAGCAGAGAAAAATTGGGAAGCAAAAGATTTCACCTCAATTATAGATCAAGCGATTAAGAAAGAAATTTTAATTAGAAAAAGCGAAGAAGAAGCACTATTTAAAAGACCTTAGAAAAACCGTATATTTGATGTAGATTATGACCTCGAGAAAAAGAAAAATTCAGAATACTACTTTTCCTGCCATTTCATTTGATAAAGTTTTATTGTTTCACAAGGCAAGAAAGGAAAAAGGAATTTCAGTTTTTGAGTGTTCATTTCTTTTGGGAAAGCACGATTTTTTCATCAGAGACGCAGAAAATCCCTTTAAATCGACTTTGATTGACCCAGAGGATAGTGTTCATCTCGCTAAAGTCCTATCCTTAACAGAGTGCAATCCAGAGACAAGCAATTTCGATCTATACAAACTCGAAGTAGAAGAAATCAAGATTGACCGTAAGAAAACAAAACGGATCATTATAATCAAAAATGATGGCGCTGATCCAGATCCTATTGAGATGATCGTGGAGGACAAAGAGGAAGAGTTAGAAACCACACTGTTTCTAAGTAGCTACGAAAATGTACAACTTTTCTTTAGGGAATTAATTGCAATCGATTATTTTGACTCGACCAGAACAGCATTGGAAATATTCAATACTTTCAGAAGTCACGACAAATTCGGTCCCAACTTTCATCCAAGATTTTTAATTCAAAATATCCGATACTTCTTAAACAAAAAATCTGGAGAGCCAATTCTCGACAATCGTCGAACGAACTTTTTTTCCAGAAGACTATTTTTCAAGCCTTTAGATTTTGAAATTGAAAGCAAATCAGGAGCGGTCTCTGAATCATTTATAGCTATTGGTATAAATACATTCCAACAAGCCAGTAAATGGGTAAGTGATCTCGATTATAGACGAAATCAAAACAAGGATAATAAGTTGGTTTTGTTTGAAGAACAATGTGGCACCTGTAGCACCAAACATGCTATATTGAAAAGACTAGCTGATGAAAATAGGAACAACAGTCTAAGGCTTATCTTGGGAATTTTCACCATGAATAGTAAGAATACTCCTAGTATCAAGAATGTTCTAAACAAATATGATTTAAAATATATCCCAGAGGCTCACAACTATTTGAGAAATCATAATCATATCTTGGACTTTACGGGCATTGGAGTCAACGAGACTAAATTTGAACTGGATCTGTTAGAAGAAATCGACATCAGCCCCGATCAAATCACTGACTTCAAGGTTCAATATCACAAAGATTACTTATCGCGCTGGATCGAGATCAATAAAATTCCATATACATTAGATGAACTCTGGAAGATACGGGAGGAATGTATTGCAGCTCTAGCGCAGCATTAAAAATTAGTAAACGGCTTATCCCTCTTTCAATATGACTTTTCAAGTACTCATTAAATTTTTTAGCACTAAGTTTTATCTTTATTCCAACCTGCTCACAGTACTCGTTTTCAGCTTCTTTATTTCGCAATCCTTTGCACAAGAAAAACAAAAAGTCTATTACAAACACTTAACATACAGACCAAAAAATTATCATTTAGACACCGCTAAATATCCTCTAGTTATCTATCTTCACGGGGGATCACAAAAAGGAAATGATTTAGAAAAGCTTAAGGTCTATGGTCTTCCCTATTTAGTAGACAAGGGAAAGGATTTCGATTTTGTTATGGTCGCTCCGCAATGTCCAGAAGGCAGATATTGGTCTACGGAAAATTGGTTTGATTCGCTATACAATGAAGTAACCTCAAACTACCGCATTGATAAAAGCCGTGTTTATGTGACAGGAATAAGTATGGGCGGCTATGGAACGTACACTGTAGCATTGGATCACCCCGATAAAATAGCAGCCATTGTTCCATTATGCGGAGGTGTAAACGATAGCGACACCACTCGGATTTGCACGCTCAAAGATATTCCTATCCTGACATTCCACGGAACCGCAGATACCGAAATCTCCATACATGAAACAGAACGAATAGCCGACTGTCTAAAGAAGTGCAATGGTAATATCAGCTTCCATCGAATCGAAGGTGAAGGCCACGGAATTCAGTATCTTTATGAGACTAACCCTGAAATTTATGAGTGGATGTTGCGGCAGAGGAAAAACTAACATTGATACATGTAGCAAGTATATTTTAGAATAATTGAATTTTGCATACTGTTTTAGATAGTATAGTTTGTTAACTTTATAGAAATACAAATTTTTAGTAAAGGCCATCTATATGAGATATCAAAATATTGATGTCAGAAAAAAGACTTTAACCTTTAAATTACAATAACCATGAGAATGATCCAAAGGAATATACTTGTAGATAACGAAACGCTTAGTAACTTTATCGCGGAGAGTAGCCGTTTAGAATATATTGTATTCAAACAAAATAATATTGATCGGGGATTTTGACGCCTTTCATGGAATCTTTTGGATCTTTCTGTACGAAATAGTTCCACACGGTATTGACCGTTATGTCCTTGCTATTGTAGACAAAATATTTCGAGACCATTTTATAATAGAAGCTTTCGTGGTCACTGACAAGTAATTTCCTTCCATTCGGAAGCGTCAGGTTTCTCATCTGTTGGAGCAGGTCTATAAAAGTGGGAAGATGATCATCTTGTATCATCGGTTTAACGGACACCTCATATTTCTCCAGATCGGAAAGTTTTTTTGACAATATTTCAAGCTCAGCACGTAATCCTATTATCTGCTTTTCCTTTTCCTTAACGATCGTATGGTTTGGTTTGATATTCCACTTGTCCAGCGGAGCTAGAAAGATCCGGAACTCCCTAAGTTTTCTAATATTTGAGATATATAGAGAATGTTTTGAAGAAAAAGGAACCTGGCGTTCAAAGTGAGCTATTCTGGAAGAAGTGATCTGCCACACATGGGAAATGAAGTCCTTTTCCGAGGAGTTTTTCACAGAAAGATAATATTGCAGATGATAGAGATAATAGTCATAGAATGATCCATCAATCAGATTATACACCTTCAATAGAAAATGTTTATCCTCATATACTTTCTTAAGTCCTAGGATATTACACAGCTCAAATGGATGCGGCCGGAAATCAAAAACTTTTCTTTCCTTAAAGTAATATGCTACCATATACCCAATTTAAAGAAAATCCTCAATCCGACGAAAATTGAATTTAAGGAATGCTTTATAAAAATGTAATAAGTTCAAATCTCAGAAATATTCACCAGTACAAATTAGCTTTAAAAGTCCTATGATAGATTTTTATCATTTACAATTTAAGATAGGTGAACTGGATGAATAATGTATATACTTCAAATACTTGTGCCTGTAAAACTTTCCAATCAAAGAATTAATTATATCGATGGAAAACATTACAAAGGTTATTTCGTTATAAAGATATCTATTACGATTAGAGAAATTTGAAATAATGGGCCGGACGTCAGGAACCTGTGCCCATTATTTTTTAATTGGTTATACGTTGGTGCAGAATAATTACAGGTATCTTTTGCTTATAATCCATCAGATAGTATATTGACATTCCATAGATCTGACTAACGGATGACCTTTTTTTGGATCATTGCGCATTGACTAAAAATAAAAATCTTGTTTTTTTTGTAACAAAATTTTGTTTTAAATTTGTCATTGAAAGCTTTGTTCAAAGTAATTCTTTCCTCAGGCTACATTAACATTTCTTTTTCTCAGGCGATTGATTGCCGGATGAATTAATGTCGCGGTTTTCGAACAATAATAAATCAATATGCTAATCAGTAGTGATATAGATCAGATTATACTGGACAGGTTAATTATCTTTTACGACTCCATATATAGGAACAGGGAATTCCGTTTCTACCATACAGAAGTAATTTCGGTTGACAGAGGTTTTAAAAGTAAAAAAAGGCTTTATAATTATACTGCATATACACCTTATAGACTCATGAAACACTCGGATACGACAGGCGATTTCTTTGTGCTCTGTAAGATATGATTCAGTTCGATAAAGGTTGTTGCGCTCGGGATAAGCGCAATTTTTGGAGAAATTTCTTTATCTTTTGGCGGGCAGTCAGCTGTAATTACCCCATATATTAGGTTATGTTCAGACACAGAAATAAAGGAAGGACCTTTGGGCACAATGTCAAGCTTGCGGCGTTATTGTCGACAGTGGCCGGTGTGGTCAATATTGTCGGTGTCCTTGCATTTGGAACATTGACAACAAATGTTACCGGACATTTTGCCTTTCTCTCCGAAGATCTATATCTCCACAATTACAGGCTGATGCTGCTCAGCATATTCTATGTAAGTTCTTTTTTTCTTGGGGCTTTTCTTGCTAATACCAGCATGGAACTCACATCTAAAAATACGGATCATTTTTCCTACATGCTACCGCTTTCCATAGAGATACTTTTTCTCGCTGCTGTTGCTTTATCGGAGTTTATGAACCACGGATCCCCTGTACTGTTTTCCTGTATATTGCTTCTGGCCATGGGTCTGCAAAATGCTCTGGTTACAAAGATATCGGGATCTGTCGTCCGTACCACGCACCTAACAGGTCTTTTTACAGATCTGGGCATTGAGCTGTCGCAGCTTATTTTTTATAGGAGGCCAAATGACAGGAGCCGTCTTAAAAATTCGATCATGCTCAGGGGAATAATCATTACAGGATTTTTTCTTGGAGGAATTACCGGAGCTTTTCTGTTTGGCTGGCTGGGAAGAAAAACACTCCTGTTGCCCATTTTTATCCTGTTGTTCGCTCTTTATTACGACCGTATACTGATGGTATATTACCGCTCTCTCAGAAAACATCGAAACAAATAACAGGGAACTTTAAAATGTTTTTGAGGTTACTTTGTGAGCGCTAATTCTAGGAGCTTTTTCGCCAAAAGTTGAGATAACCACCAAAAGCAGTGTATTCAAGATCGAAACTTTCAGGGATCTCATCCCATCCGCTGTAATAGGAAACGACACGCGTACCGGCAGGTGTCCTGCGGAGCTGGTCCCAGAGATAGCTCGTATAACGATCGTAGAGTTTTGTACTAGGGAGGATTTTATTGTCTATCGGGCAGGATGTATCCAGGTTTTCAAAGAAAGAGTTGTAAAAGTAGAAAGCATCGAAGTCAGTAAAGGAAATCTGGTCTATGTTGGCATGTATAAATTCCACATTTTGGATATTATGTTTGCTGGCTAGGTTGTTGGATATCTCGACCAGTGATTCCCGCTGTTCCACTCCATAGAACATCCCGCTGGTACAGGAGGCGCCGACAAGACAAAATTTTCCTGCCCCTGCACCGATATCGAGAACTCTGTCACCGGATTGTTCAACAAGATATCGTGCTGCCATTTCTGCCACATCCACTGGTGTCCAGTGGCGTCCTGCAAGTTCTTTTATGTGGGGCGGATAAATTTCATTGAATCTGCTGTCATCGATAGAGATACCGGAACGTAAAAGTTTAAAGATCATTGCTTAATATTAACCTTGGCTGATGAAGTGTGGGCTTTGAGGGAATCCCCGGGATCAATTCGAACCTATTTCTAGAGTTCTCTGAGAAAATGGACCTTACCTGATTCGGGGTTGATTTCAACAAGTACTTTTCTGTGGTTCCCATATTCATAAATGTACCAGTGCGGGTGCTGGAGATCTCCCGCCGAATAAGATCTAAGGATATTTTCGCCAGTTTCCTTCGGTTTTTCCGGAAAATTATTGTCCATGGTATCCGTTGGTATTTTTGTTTTGCAATTTACGGATTTCTTTCCTCGGCTGCAACCTTCATAATAGTAAAAGGGAAAAATTCCTGCCGTTGTTCGCCGATAATAATCATAGCCTCGCTGTATCTAATTTCGGTTCTAAAGGATATTGGGCAGGCTTATTCTAAAGAGAGAACAATTACATTTATTAGGGGTAATTTTTTATAAACTCATCCGGATCAGAGTTTAAATGCTGAACTATTTATATAGAAGAAAAATAAATATTCAACTTTTTATAAAATTGATCATTTGCAATTATATAATTTCAACATTAAACAGTTTCAGTGCATTTTTTATTTTTTTTACAGCATATTCAATTTGCCCGAAGCTATGGGTTGCCATAAGGGAGAGCCTTATCATAGAACAATTCACAGCCACTGCTGGAGGAATAATTGCATTTACAAAAACACCTTCTTTCTCAAGGTAGTTTGTAATAAGAAATGTCTTATAATCGTCTCTAATATAAATTGGAATGATCGGGCTTTCCGAATTCCCCAGATCAAATCCTTCTTCCACCATAAGTTTCCTGGCATAATGTGTGTTATCCCATAGCTTCTCAATTAGTTCTGGTTCATTTTGAACGATATCTAATGCCGCAATTGCACTCGCGACCGAAGCGGGCGACATGCTTGCACCAAATATTAAAGATCTAGCGTGATGTTTAATATATTCTATCGTTATACGATCAGCAGCAACAAACCCTCCCAGAGATGCCATCGCTTTGCTGAAGGTTCCTGTGATTAGATCGACCTCTTTTGTCAAACCAAAATGAGATGCAGTTCCGGCCCCCTTAACCCCTAATACTCCTAAGCTATGGGCATCATCTACCATAATTGTTGCGTTATATTTCTTCGCCAGGAAATTAAGAGCAGGTAATTTAACGATATTACCTTCCATACTAAAAATACCGTCAACGACTATTAATTTAATGGCTTCAACAGGTAACTTTCTTAATTTCTTTTCGAGATCCTCCATATCATCATGGGCGAATTTGAATACTTTTGATTGCGAAAGACGACAGCCATCAATAATGGAGGCATGGTCATAGGCATCAATCAACAAATAATCAGAACGTCCGGTCAAACATGAAAGTAACCCTACATTCACCTGATAGCCGGTACTAAAAACCAGGGAATCTTCTTTTCCTAAAAAATGTGCTAATTTTTGCTCCAATTCAAGATGAATATCCAAATTTCCATTTAAAAACCTGGAGCCAGCACAGCCCGTACCATATTTATCTATGGCGTTCTTTGCAGCCTCCTTGATTTTTGGGTGGTTAGTGAGTCCCAAATATGAATTAGATCCGAACATCAATATCTGTTTTCCGTTTCTAGAGACTTCATTGTTATTTTCCGAACCCAAGGTTCTAAAATAGGGGTAGCTTCCAGCTTCCTTTAATTTATTTATATATGGCAAATTGGAAACTCTTTTAAAAAAAAGGTCATTCATCTAATTTCAGTTGCTTAAATCTTATTAATTATATTCAAATATCTTAACAGAATAATTTTATCAATTCCCTGAAATTCTAATCTAAGTTTGTCAAAAATTTAACGACATACAAATTTAACGACATACAAATCGGCATTCAGTGTAATATGCTCTTATATTTTGGCATGAAAGAAATCAACATACCTAACAACATCGGTCGGATAGCTTACTTATATCTACATGCTATCTATGGTTAGTAAATTATAAAAAAATAAAATACACTCTATCTTAGCTATTTACAGAAAAAGCAATATTCCAAATAAAATAATAAAAACTATTACTATATACATGAAGATTTCTGTCGATGCATGTTTTTCATATTTCCGCCAAAAGGATGTTTGCTTTGATTTAGTTTCGCGCATCATTCCAAATATTTGATTCAAAAATACAAAATTTTTAACACGTTTTAATGGATTGTACAAAATTATTGTTTAAAAAAAATCATTTAAAAGAAGGAAATTCTGAATTTATATCAGATTTTTTAAATTTAATCTTATCTTTAGGTGAGTTTTTGAGAAATAAAGATTTTTCAATCATTTCACAAAGTATTAAAATATAATATATTTCTAATAGATCATTATGTCAAACAGATCAAAAATTGTTTGGACAAAAACAGATGAAGCTCCGCTATTGGCGACTTATTCGTTTTTACCCATCGTCCAGGCGATTACCGCTACAGCTGATATCGACGTCGAATTGAGAGATATCTCTTTGGCAAGCCGTATTCTTGCTAGCTTTCCAGAATTTTTAAAAGAAGATCAAAAAATTGCTGACGCTTTGGCCGAGTTGGGTCAGTTGGCAACAACTCAGGAGGCGAATATCATTAAATTACCCAATATATCAGCATCGATTCCTCAATTGAAAGGTGCTATTGCTGAATTGCAAAAAGCGGGCTACGCTATTCCAAATTATCCTGATGAAGCCACAACAGAAGACGAAAAGTCAGTCAAAGCTAAATATGCAAAGGTACTTGGTTCGGCGGTAAACCCAGTGTTACGTGAGGGGAACTCCGATCGTCGTGCACCTAAAGCAGTTAAGAATTATGCTAAAACACACGCTCATAAAATGGGGGCCTGGTCCAAAGATTCCAAAACGAAAGTAGCGTCGATGACTTCAGGCGATTTCTACGGTTCAGAGCAATCCGTAACTGTTGAAAATGCTTGTCAATTTAAAATTGAATTTGTTGATGCACATGGTGCCGTGACAGAATTGAAGGGACTTTCTCCTTTAAAAGCGGATGAAGTAATTGATTCTTCCATATTAAGTTTAAATGCGTTAAAGGCCTTTGTTGCAGATGCAATAGTAGAAGCTAAAACAGCGGGTGTACTGTTGTCCGCACATTTAAAGGCGACAATGATGAAGGTTTCTGACCCGATTATATTTGGTGCCGTTGTTGAAACTTACTTTGCAGATGTTTTCGCACAATATGGTGATCTGTTCAAAAAACTCGGTATCAATAAAAATAACGGCCTGGGTGAGGTATATGCTAAAATTGCAGGCCACGCAAAAGAAGGCGAAGTGAAAGCCGCAATTGATGCTACTATTGCAAATGGTCCTGCATTGGCGATGGTCAACTCAGATAAAGGTATTACAAACTTCCATGTTCCTTCGGATGTCATTGTCGACGCCTCTATGCCAGCAATGATCCGTATCGGAGGCAAGATGTGGAATAAAGAAGGTCAAGAAGAAGATACGATTGCTATGGTTCCTGACCGTTGTTACGCAGGTGTCTATGCAGCAACTATTGAAGACTGTAAGGAGCATGGCGCATTAGACCCTAAAACGATGGGTTCTGTTCCAAATGTAGGTTTAATGGCTCAAAAAGCTGAAGAGTACGGATCACACGATAAAACTTTCCAAGCGGCAGGAAATGGTACTATCCGTGTGGTAGACGCTGAAGGAAACGTTTTCATGGAGCAAAAGGTGGAGGAAGGTGATATTTTCCGTATGTGCCAAACGAAAGACGCGCCCATCCAGGATTGGGTAAAATTAGCGGTAAACCGTGCTCGTCTATCTGAAACACCAGCAGTATTTTGGCTGGATAAAAACCGTGCACATGATCGAGAGATCATTAGGAAAGTAGAAAAATATTTACCAGAGCTTGATGCGACAGGATTAGATATCCGTATCTTATCTCCAATTGACGCGACCAAATTCTCATTGGAGCGCATTCGTAAGGGAGAAGATACAATTTCAGTGACAGGCAATGTACTGCGTGACTATTTGACGGATCTATTCCCTATTTTAGAAGTTGGGACATCTGCTAAAATGCTATCTATCGTTCCATTGATGGATGGTGGAGGTCTGTTTGAAACAGGCGCTGGCGGCTCAGCTCCTAAACACGTAGAACAGCTTCTTCAAGAAGGTTATCTAAGGTGGGATTCATTGGGTGAATTCTTGGCACTTGGAGCTTCATTGGAACACTTGTCCCAAACACAAAATAACCCGAAAGCTTTGGTATTAGCAGAGGCTTTAGATGACGCCACAGCAGAATTCCTGGCAAACGATAGGTCGCCAGCGCGTCGAGTGGGTCAGATTGATAGCCGTGGTTCACATTTCTATCTGACTTTATATTGGGCCCAGGCATTAGCGGCGCAAACTAAGGATACTGAATTAGCTGATAAATTTTCAGCTGTTGCAAAAGAATTGAAAGATAATGAGGTAAAAATCAATGAAGAATTGATCGCGGCACAAGGTAGTGCACAAAACATTGGTGGTTACTATTTCCCGAATGATGAGTTGGCAGCTAAGACAATGCGTCCTTCCGATACATTGAATAATATAATTGGGAGGATCTAAAGTAGAACCATTTCAAACCTTATTTATGTAATTCTCTGTTTGGCATTTTTTTTCTTATTATAGATAATATTTGATTTGGTACTATGATCTGAATCGAATATTATCTAAAAATAAAGAGCATAACATTTTTATTGATTTAATTGTCAATAGAGGTCTATTTCTTGATAAATCTTCATTTGACTGCTTTTCTTGTAAAGAGGGCGGCGAATATGAATTTCCGACCAACCCACACATGTTGGAAAGTCCAACTTAGCGAGTTTTACACGCATTAATACATTTGTGAAAATACGGCCTATTATTTCTATGTTTGGGTAGGAGCTGAGTATACCAACCAGTATACTAAAAAGAGGCTTAATGCTATCATGAAGCGAAGAGAGTATCCCCGGAGGATACTCTAAACCCCATTTTTGGTAAATGGGGCAAGAAAAGTAGGGCTCTGCCCAACTTCTGCTTGCTCTATTGTATCGTCCTATTATAGGACATCACCACACATGTAACAGAAAGATTTCCTATAAAATATCTCCAAGTGTTCCTCCTCTAATCGCTAAGGTCAATTCCTCAGTAATATCGAATTTCGTCTCAAGCGTTGCAATTATACCAGAAATGGCAGATTTTGTTGTTCCAGTCACACTAACTATATAAGCCCTTTATATATGCAAGCTAAAATGACAAGCCTCTCCGGATTATTCGGTTGGTCTACTCTGGTTTTTCGAATAGAAATACACTACTGTAAAACTACAGGTGGATGAGATATTATCCTTAATATAAATTTAATAAACTGTGATATGATTCTTTGATTAGTTTTGTGGTATGAAACAGATGTCTGACCAAGAATTACTCTTCCTACTTCAGAAAGATGACCAGAGTGCTTTTTCGTGTCTGATGTATAGATATACGGAGATATTGGTTCGACATGTTTCAAGGAGGTTGAACTCTGTCACAGATGCTGCGGAAATTGTACCGGATATATTTTTATCCCTATGGAATAAACGCCGAGATATTTATACGGCAGAAGATTCACTTTATCCATATCTTTTTAAAGCGGCGAAATATGAGGTTATAAACCGAATGATAAAAAATAATCGTATGGTTGTTAACGAACAGCTCCTAGCACAAAGCTACAAGATTTCATACACTTCTTCTATCGAAGAAGATATGATAGCAGAGGAATTAAAGCAGATTTTATATCAAGCTGTTGAAAAAATGCCAGAAACGATGAAGACAATATTCTATCTGAGTAGGGAAGAGTGTTTAAGTGTAAAAGATATTGCTTTAACGTTGTCTTTATCCGAACAGACAGTGAAGAATAATTTGACTTCGGCCTTAAAACATCTCCGTTTTGTAATTCGTCGAAACCATTATTCTACCTTACTTCTGATAAGTTTTACAATTCATATTAATAATACTATTTCATAATAATTTCTTAACAGTACCTGTGTCACTTTTTATTGGTTATACAGGTGAATGGAAAAGAACAATACACAAAGTCAGGCAAAGGCTTTATTAAGAAAATATCTACATGGGGATTGCACACCTGAGGAAGAAATGAAGGTGTTAAATTGGTATCAATCCTTAGATAAGTTAAGTAATATAGATGTGTCCGATGTTGATTTTCAAATACAAGCAAAAAAAATCAAAAGGGACACCATTGAATCGTTAAGTCGGAAGCGAAATACTCCACTTCAGTTGCTGTTTCAAAGACATCGGTATTTCTTACGAATAGCTGGAATATTTGCTGTCTTTATTATACTAGGAATTATAACCTTTAACTATTATAGGTCATCACATATAAGTCAAACTCATGTAGCTTCAGCTGTTCATCCTGAAGCAAGAGATATATTGCTTCCAGTAGATAGCTTACCTTCGCTCAGGTTGCCAGATGGTCGGATTACCTATCTGGGTGGAAATTTATTGTTAAACGAGAAATCGATCGATGTATCGCTCATTAAGGAGGAAAATGGAACTATACTTTACAAAGTTCAACAAAATTCTAATGAGAAATATCTTTCTAGTTTAACCAGAGAAACTATCATATTTTCTAGCCCTAAAGGATATAAAAGTAAGCTTTTATTAGCTGATGGATCAACCGTATTTCTCAATAGCGGAGCTTCTCTGGAATATCCGATTGTCTTCAAAAAAGAATCTAGGAATGTCAAGTTAATTGGCGAGGCATATTTTGAAATTGCGCATGCTATGGATAGACCTTTCTATGTAGAAACCCAACAGGCCAAGATTAAAGTTCTTGGTACAAAATTTAATGTCAGGGCATATTCAGATGAGGTTACGACAACAACGAGTTTGATTCAGGGAACGATCCGGTTGATAACTCCAAAGAGTAATGTAATATTAAAACCAGGGGATCAGTATTCAACAAATGAAAATGGCTTTAGTATGTTAAATAAAGGAGTCGATCTGAGTGATGTAACCAGTTGGAAAGATGGATACTTTAGTTTTAATGATGCAAAAATTACAGATATTCTTGAGCAATTAGGACGATGGTATAACATTGAAGAAATCAACATTGTTAAGAATTCAGAAGAGAAAATAACGGGAACGTTTCAACAGAGTAACTCTTTACGCGACGTATTAGATCGGCTAGAAGAAGTAAGTGATATAAAGTTTGAAATTAAAGGAAGGAGGCTTATGGTCTTATAGAATAACGGTGTAATATCATTAACGAGCAGACCAATAAAAAGAGCCAAGAACAGGGGCAATCGTTCTTGGCAAAAAAGTGTTGGTCTTAACAAATAATTCATTGATTCGGAATTTTTATTATGGGGGTAAATGAAAAAAACTACAATGGAGAAATTTTTGTATCTAACGCATCCTGCACTACAAACTGCGTAGCACCGATAGTTAAAGTATTGAACGATAATTTTGGTGTAGAAGAAGCCTTGATGACGGCAGTTCACGCAACAACTTCATCACAGAAAACGGTAGATGGCCCATCCTCAAAAGACTGGCGAGGAGGTAGAGCCGCTTCAAACAATATCATTCCATCGGCGACAGGAGCGGCTAAAGCTGTCGGGAAGGTCATTCCCGAACTTGCTGGTAAAATTACCGGATTATCGTTTAGGGTTCCTGTACTAGATGTATCGGTAGCAGATATTACTTTCCGACTTAAAACCCCGGCTTCTTACGAAGAAATATGCAATGCCGTAATTTATGCTGCAGAAAATGGCATGAAGGGAATTGTCGGATATACAAACGAAGATGTAGTTTCTACGGATATGATTGGGGAAACAAGAACGTCTGTATTAGATATAAAGGCAGGTATTTCATTATCTCCGACATTTGTAAAATTAGTTAGTTGGTATGATAATGAATATGGCTTTTCCAATAAAATTCTCGATCTGGTTGCACATATAGACAAGGTTTCTTCTAATTAAAAATTGCCTGAAGGAAATAATTTTATTGCTATAATAACCGAAAAAGAATTTCCTCTTTTTACTCTTGTGCCCTCATATAAAAAAATGAGTTTTACAAAATGAGTTTTACAAATAAAAACGTAATAATTACAGGTGGAAGCACCGGCATAGGACTTGCTACCGCACCCCTTACAGAAGGGATAAAAAAAGCATTGATTGATTTTTCCGCATTATTAAAACAAAAGTCCTTTTTCGATTTGTGGAAAAAGCATTTTTGACTACAATAAATACTAATTCGGCTACTTTTCTCAAGGAGCTTTAACACAATACGGCAAGCTGGATGTCATGGTAAATAACGCAGGTGTGGCCCGTCTTAGCCTCCGCACAATTAGACAGCCTTATTCCTGCTTCCAAAATTTCTACCTTAACGCAGGGTATGTTCGTGGGTTCCGTATCGGATAACTTTGATGAACGTATCGAGCAAAAAATATTTCACGCTGAAATTGTGGTGGACAATGAAAAGGTAGCAGCAGAAAGCAAATCCTATCAGCAAATACCAGAAATCCTTTCTTTTGTAGATGAACACGACGAGGATAAGATGAAAAAGCAAATTGAAAGCAATTACCGTCAGATAAAATCTGATGTGTTGAATATCGTTCAAAACGAAATGGAGCGCATCAAGAATGACCCGAATTTACAGCATTTGTTTTCGCAGTAAGTAACACTAATGAGTTTAAATTTCGAAATTTTGCAAATTTTATATAGACACAGTATAAATTACGGTGAAATGTCATTTTGAATGTTAGTTTTCCGTATATTTGTGTATATGAAAAAAGTGCTCGCAATATTTTTTCTAACTACGTATCTTATTTCAACAACAGAGTTAGGTCAGTTGTTGAAATTTCCTATGTTGGTCGAGCATTATTTCGAACATAAAGAAAAAAGCCCTCAAATTTCCGTTATTGAGTTTTTGGCACTTCATTACGAAGGCAATCACCTTGAAAATCATCCGCACGATGATGATTATGACCAGGATCAAAAGCTTCCTTTCATTATGCACGGAACTGTATTGAGCTTTTGCTTTGTATACCCCCAACCGATTTTTTTTGAATCAATTCATAAAATTGATATACAAAGATCCTCTAAGGTAGTTTCTTTTGATGATTCGTTCGTTTCAAATCAGTTTCTCTCTGCTATCTGGCAGCCTCCAAAATCTTGTTAATTCTTCCTTTTTGACCGATTGATTTTTTGTAAATTCTTTTTGCACTTTGCATAAGGAAAGCTGTTTTATGCCGTTTTTGCAAATTCCTTTGAATGTAGGTTGGTATTGTACTTTGGAGAAAGAACATTGTATTTCTTTTCGATTTCTTCCACAGTAAAAAACATAACCCCATTGTATTTTGTGATAATCTATTGCATAGACTTTTCTTATAGTACGATTGTATAGAATTTCATCTTCAACTCCATTATTAGGGTATTCTTTATACGCTGCCTGATGAATTGTTGAAGTACAATTTTGTTATGCACTATACTCATAGAGGAAAGTGTTATACCATTATTATGCATTCCTATCTCCATAAAATCGGGGCTTCTTAGAATGTGATCGTCAATTGGTTAATCCTGTTATTTTTTACGATAGATACTGCCGTATCTACCTGTAATTGTATTTAATAATAATTTGATTAACAAGTAAAATTATGCTTACTAAAATCATTGAGTTTTCTGTAAGAAATAAACTCATTATAGGGCTTTTGGTCATAGCACTCATAGGAATAGGTGCTTACCAAACCACAAAACTGCCCGTTGATGCCGTGCCTGACATCACCAACAACCAGGTGCAGGTTATCACCATAGCACCTTCATTTGGTGCGACAGATATTGAACGCCTGGTTACCTTCCCCATAGAACAAGCTACTGGCAATATTTCCGGCACCAAAGAAATACGCAGCTTTTCCCGTTTTGGACTTTCGCTCGTTACCATTGTTTTTGATGATGGTATAGATGTTTATTGGGCACGGCAACAAGTATCCGAGCGTCTTCAACAGGTTCAAAACCAGATTCCCCAAGGGATTGGCACACCGGCATTAGGACCCATTTCCACAGGATTGGGTGAAATATACCAATACGTGGTCCGCCCTAAAAAAGGGTATGAACAAAAATATGATATTGCTGAACTACGCACCATTCAGGACTGGATTGTACGCAGACAGTTATTAAGCGTGAAAGGGGTTGCTGAAGTGAGTAGTTTCGGAGGCAAACTCAAGCAATATGAAATTGCGGTAAACCCTGATAAACTCAACGCCTATGGAATCAGCATCAATGATGTTTTTTCAGCTTTAGAAGAAAACAACCAAAATACCGGCGGCGCATATATCGAAAAAGGGCCTACCGTACTATATGTCCGGAGTGAAGGTCTGATTGGCACTCTGGAGGATATAGGCAATATTTCCATTGCCAATAAAAACAACGAAACACCTTTGTTCATCAGGGATATTGCCACTGTAAAGATGGGGTATGCCACCCGTTACGGAGTGATGACTTACAATGACCAGGGCGAAGTTTCCGGCGCCGTTGTGATGATGCTGAAAGGAGCAAACAGCAGCGAGGTTATCAAGAATGTAAAAGCAAGAGTAGACCAAATACAGAAAACACTGCCCGAAGGCGTCGTAATTGAGCCTTTCCTTGACCGTACCAAAATGGTTAACAATGCCATCAGTACCGTAGAGAGAAACCTGATGGAAGGTGCACTGATCGTGGTTCTCGTGTTGGTTTTATTCCTTGGAAATTTCAGGGCAGGACTACTGGTGGCATCGGTTATTCCGCTGGCCATGCTATTTGCCATCTGTATGATGAATATGTTTGGCGTAAGCGGCAATTTGATGAGCCTTGGTGCATTGGACTTCGGGCTGATCATAGATGGAGCCGTCATCATTGTAGAATCTGTCATGCACCAATTGTCCCACAATGCCAGGTTTCAGCAAATGACCAATTTATCCAAAAAAGAAATGGATACCACGGTAATTGGTTCTGCGGGAAAAATGATGAACAGTGCTGTCTTTGGACAAATCATCATTCTCATCGTCTATCTACCCATCCTAAGCTTGCAGGGTATAGAAGGCAAAATGTTCCGGCCAATGGCACAGACAGTAGCCTTTGCCCTATTGGGTGCATTTTTGTTATCGCTTACCTATATCCCAATGATGACTTCCTGGGTGCTGAGCAGGAAAATCAGCCATAAACACAACCTTTCAGACAGGGGTATGCGCTGTGTAGAAGCTTTTTACCAAAAGTTCTTGCTAAAAGCCATCCGAATGCCCAAGCGCATTATCGCAGTGGTTTCAATATTGTTTATTGTGGCAATTTTTGTGATGTCAAGGTTGGGCGGTGAGTTTATTCCATCATTGGAGGAAGGGGATTTCGCAGTAGATACCAGGGTTTTGACGGGAAGTAATCTGAATACAACCATTGAAAGTACCCAAAAAGCTGCCCATATCTTAAAAACACGCTTTCCTGAAGTGATTAAAGTAGTCACCAAAATAGGAAGTGGTGAGGTGCCTACCGACCCGATGCCAATGGATGCCAGCGATATGATGGTTATTTTAAAAGACAAGAGCGAATGGACATCTGCCAAAACTTTTCCGGAGCTATCCGAGAAAATGAGCAAAGCTTTGGAAGACGTACCCGGAATTACCGCAGGTTTCCAGTACCCGGTAAATATGCGGTTCAATGAACTGATGACCGGTGCAAGGCAGGATGTGGTATTGAAAATCTTTGGGGATGATCTGGATTCACTCGCAGCAACGGCCGACAAATTGGGCAAAATAATCAATACGGTAGACGGTGTACAAAACCTTTATATAGAACCTGTCACCGGAATGCCCCAGATTATCATTACCTATAACCGCCCAATAATTGCCCAATACCATTTGTCTGTAGCCGGTATCAACAAGGTAGTCAATACGGCATTTGCCGGACAAAGCACGGGTTTGGTTTTTGAAGGAGAAAAACGTTTTGATATGGTCGTAAAACTAAATGCCGATGTGCGGAAGAATTTGGAAGACGTACAGAATTTATTAATCCCTACACCTTCAGGCAACCAGATTCCCCTTTCTCAGTTGGCCGAAGTAAAGATAAAAGATGGTCCCAACCAGATTCAGCGGGAGAATACACAGAGAAGAATTATTGTCGGTTTCAACATAAAAGGTAGGGATGTACAAAGTATTGTACTGGAATTACAGGGCAAAGTAAACAAGCAGATAAAGCTTCCGGCCGGGTACTCCATTACATACGGTGGTTCATTTGAAAATCTGAACCAGGCAAAAAGCCGTTTAATGGTTGCGGTGCCTATTTCATTGGCCTTGATATTTGTGCTTTTATTTTTTGCTTTCAAATCAGTGAAAGAAAGTTTATTGATTTATACCGCAATCCCATTGTCTACCATTGGCGGAATTTTCTTTTTGGCACTTCGCGGAATGCCTTTCAGCATAAGTGCAGGCATTGGCTTTATTGCGCTGTTTGGCGTGGCCGTTTTAAATGGGATTGTATTGGTGGCCGAATTTAACCGTTTAAAAAAATCAGGAATTAAAAACATTGTCCGCATAGTGGTGGACGGAACCGAATCCCGCTTACGTCCGGTACTGATGACCGCATTTGTGGCTTCATTGGGTTTTATTCCGATGGCAGTAAGCAATGGTGCAGGTGCGGAAGTGCAGCGTCCGCTGGCAACAGTAGTTATTGGCGGATTGATGGGCGCTACTTTACTCACGTTATTTGTGCTTCCCTTATTGTTTATCGCATTTGAAAAAGGGCTTAGACTGAATATATTCAAGAAAAAAACACTCACGTTATTGATTGTTTTAACAGTTACTTTAATGGGAACGGGTTCTGTAAATGCACAGGAAACAATCACATTGGACAAAGCGATTGCATTAGCGGTTCAGAATAACCAAAATCTAAAAACGGAAAACCTAAGAGCCGATTATGCCAAAGCGATCATCAAAACTTCGGCAGATATTCCTCAGGCCAGCATCACGGCTGATTATGGGCAGATCAACAGTGCATATAAGGATACCAAGTTCGGAGTTGCACAGAATATCGCTTTTCCAACGGTTTATAAAAGGCAAAAAGAGTTATTTACAGAGGAATGGAAATACAGTTTGCTGAATGTATCCCTGAAAGAATTTGAATTAAAAAAAGCGGTCACCCAAACGTTTTACAACATCCTGTTCTGGCAGGAAAAGGAAAAGCTGCTACTAAAGGCCAATTCATTATATGCCGATTTTTATGCCAGATCTTTGTTGCGCCTACAAAAAGGAGAAAGCAATGTTTTAGAAAAAACAACGGCACAAAATCAAAAGGCTGCCATCAATATCCAGTTGAAACAGGTACAGCAGGAATTGGAAAAGGCGAAGTTGCAGTGGCAATGGTTGTTAAATTCGGATACGGTTTATAAAGTGGAATCTTCTGAAAAAATACTCCCGTTACAGGTTAATGAAACAAATAAAAATCCCGTTTTAGAAGTTCTGGCACAGCAGAAAAATATTGCAGCGAGCCAAACCAAAGTAGAAAAATCCAAATTGTTGCCCGGTTTGATGATTGGTTATAATCTCAACAGTTTCAAAGGAACCGGTGCTGATGATAAGCTGTACAATGCCTCTCCGCAATTCCATTCGGTACAGGTTGGTGTTTCTAT